>NZ_CP018867.1:2100000-2333865 GCF_002849895.1 Companilactobacillus alimentarius DSM 20249
TGCTGATAGTATATAAATGGTTCAGAAAAGTATAATCATTTTATATAAAACTGAAAGCATCTCGGCACTTTTATGTTCCATAATAAGTGACGATAAGAGAGATTATTGCATGTTGAGGATATTTTGTAGAGAAGGGTGGTATGACTTTGAAAGAAGTAAGAGTTTCCAATGTAGAACGAGATAATTTTATTCGTTCGATGGAAGAGTCTGTCGGTTCCTTCAATTTGGGTTGCGAAGGATCATTAATAAACCTAGTATTTAAACATCTTAAGTTGCTTGAATATGATGATAGTTTAGAAGATGAGCTAGGCAAGTTTAGACACGACTTGATTAAGTATGATATTGATACTGGTCATCGTCATAATCGTGATGTCGAAGAGTTACTTTTTAAAATTAAAAATCGTAATTTACCATATATATAAGAATATTAATAATTATTAAAAGAAAAATGGTACCTACAAAGAGTGTGTTTCAAGCTCTTTGTAGGTACTATTTTTGAATGGAGTAGAAGTCTGCAATTTTAGATTGTCTGAGATATGATTTTCATGAGGTGCAAAAAATGTTAAAAATATATTCACGAATTATTCAAGACGTTCCTACGCTAGAAGTAGTTAAGGAAGAATTAACTGATCAAGCTTTACCATTAGTCATTTTTTACCACGGCTGGCGTTCAGCTAAAGAACAAGTTTTGACACAAGCAAGAAAGCTCGCTCGAAAAAATATTCGTGTGCTTTTGCCAGACGCGATCAATCACGGACAAAGGCATGCGGATGTTTCGTCTATCCCATCGTTTACCTTTTGGAATAGTATTCAGGGAAACATTTCCGAATTTTCATTATTGAGGGAATATTACCAAAGAAGAGATCTAATTAAGGACCAAAAAATCGGTGTCGGTGGCTATTCCATGGGTGGGATGACGACTTCGGCACTTTTAACAAGACATCCGGAAATCACCGCTGCCGCAGTCATTATGGGAACCCCTAATCTCAACGCTTATGCCCGCTTAGTTCGTGAAGATGCAGCCAAGAGAAAAATGTATTACCCTAAGGATTTAGAATTATTAACTAGTTGGATTAAATACTATGATCTTAACAGTCAACCAGAAAAGATTGCTCACCGACCAGTCTTATTTTGGCATGGAACCAGTGATCCAAGAATTCCTTACCGTCAATCAAAGGATTTCTTTGATCGAATCCAAGGAGAAGACTACGCTCAACAAGTTGCCTTCATTACTGGATATAAAGCTGGACACTTGGTGGAGCCTCGTTTGATGGATAAAATTGCTAATTTCTTTGAGTACTATTTAGAATGATTGGTTCTTGGAACAGCAAAGAAGAGAATAATAAAATTGATCAATCCTAAAACTACTAGCAAGATAAAAGCATGTTGAGAACCAATAGCGGTAGAAACCTTTGTGGACAATTGTGCGTTATTTTGACTTTGAGCAATAATGGTAGAAACAATGGAGGTACCAGTTGCTCCAGCAAATTGCTGCAAAGTATTGAAGAAGGCATTACCGTCAGCTTGATCTTGGTCAGTTAAGTATTTGAGTCCATCGGTCATGATGTTTCCAAATGACATCCCCATTCCGAACATATAGATAATATAGATCCAAATAATCATCGTATTGGTCAGATTTAGGCTTAAAAAGGTAAAGGCAAGCAGTGAAATGTCAGCTAAAGCGACCCCACTGAGAATAGGAATTCGAGCTCCAACTTCATCCAAAATTTTACCGCCTAGAGGAGCCAGGATTGCGCCCACAACACCGGCAGGAAGAACCGCTAAGCCAGCAATTGTAGCGTTGTCGTTGTTAACTAGTTGAATATAGTTAGGCAAAATGAAAGCGAAGCCTAATGATAAGATTTGGAAAAGAAAGAAGCTTAGTAGATGACCGCTGAAAATTTTATTTTTCAAAACATTGAGGTTCAATAACGGCTCAGAAATTTTTTGTGAACGGATAATGAAGCCTACTAAACCAATGATACCTAGAACAAAGGCTGTTATAACTAGAGGACTCATTTGGCTCATATTACTGAATCCAAAGATTAAACCAGTAAATGTCAAAATTAAAGCTAATAAACCGATAACGTCAAATTTGGATTTTCGAATTTGACTTTTTTGTTGAATATTTTTAATACCAAGGAAAAATGAAATAATCAGAATTGGTAATAGGATAACGAAAATATAACGCCAGCCCCAAGCACTAACGACTAATCCACCAAAGGTAGGACCAATAGCGGGAGCTACAGCAGTGATCAGAGTTCCTAATCCCATCATCAGACCAGTTTTACTTTCGGGAACACTTTCTAAAATGATATTAAACATTAATGGCAAAGCAATTCCAGTTCCTAATCCTTGAATGACTCGACCAAGTAATAATAGTGAAAATATTGGTGCGACAGCGTCGATCAAGACTCCAAAAATGAAGAAGAGATTGGCGTAAATAAAGAGAGTCTTTGTCTTAAAATTATGTTTAAAAAACGAAGATAATGGCACAATGATGGCGACTACTAGTAAATAAATTGTTGTCATCCATTGGACTGTAGAAGTTGTAACATTGAATTCTTTCATCAATGTAGGGAAGGAAATGTTCATTGATGTTTCGACGATTACCCCGCAAAAGGACATTAATCCTGTGGCAATAACCGCCAATAAAACTCGTAATGGTATTTTTTCTTGTTTTTCCATTATTCGACCTCCTTAAAATCTTTTTGAAATTGTAAAAATTTTTTAATGGTTTTGAGTTCGTCTGAACTGAAATTATTTTCGAGAATTTCTTGTTGATGAATCATGTAAGCCTTGATTTCTTTTTCTAATAAACGTGCCTTATCAGTGAGAAAAACTGATTTCTGCCGAGCATCTTTTTTGGCAGGTTGGCGATAAATCAGTTGCTTTTTCTCCATACGTTGTAGCGCGATTGTAGCTGTGGAGCGTTGAATAAAAAATTCATTTTCAATGTCACGTTGATAAAGTTCTTCATCTTGATGATGGCTTAAGAAATCAATGATCGACATCTGAACCCAAGTTGTATCGTATTTTTTGGCGAAAGCGTCGAAACGACGAGAAATTTGATTTGAAGCAATTTTAAGTAAAGTGTTAATATTTGTCCTTGTCATATTTGCCCCCTGTTTAATTAACGTTAGATGGCTAACAATTAATTATGCTACTACGAAAAAAAATAAAAAGCAATAGTAAGTCGTACAGTATAAATTTCTGTATATTAAAACAAATGGACAAGGTAATTATGCTTTGATTACCTTGTCCATTTGTTTTAATGCTCGAAAGTGGGCTATATTATGTCCTACTTTCGTATTAACATTTAAATAATTTTATAATTCAACTGTAAAAGCTTAGTATGAAGAATTTTGCCACTGGTTGTCTTAGGCATTTTGTCGATCAGTCGAAATTCTACTGGAATCTGATAGTCTATCAAATTGTGACGACCAAATTCTTTGAGAGTAGCACTAGATAAGTAAGCATTTTTTTGTAACTCTAAATAGGCGACAGGTACTTGATCATCGCCACCGTTTGGGGAACCGACAATACAAATATCGTTAATTCCATTGATACTGCGATAAGTGTTTTCCACTTCTTTGGGATAAATAATTTTATTGCCACGATAAATCAATTCTTCTTTACGACCCTTGAGATAAAGAAAATTGTCCTCATCCAAATAACCCATATCACCAGTTTTGAAGAAACCATCTTTAGTAAATCGAGAACGGTATAATTGTTGTTTATTCAAGTAACCGATAGCAATTGTAGGTGATTTCACTTCAATAGAGCCAATATTATCTTGATTGATTTCAGCAATCCTGATTTGTTCGGTGAAGAATGGTTGACCACAGGAACCAGCTTTATTTTCGGCGTCGTTAAAACTTAAAGCAGCAATATTGGAAGTGGTTTCGGTCATACCATAGGATTGCAAGACCGGTATTCCTAACATATTGCAACGTAACAGTGTCCAGTTGTCGACTAGACCATAACCTAAAAAGACGCATCTAAATTTAGAATTATAGTTTTGTCCCTGAGGCAGCGCATTGAGTAGTTCGCGTAACATTGAAGGTGTTAACGAAATAATCGTAGCACGTTCGTTGATCAAAGCCTTGTTCAACTGTTCGACATTGAAACCATCAATAAGATAGACGGCAATGCCGTAGATTAGAGAGCGCATGATAATAGAGAATCCGGGTGTATTAAAAATAGGAACGGTCAAGATCCAGATATCTTCCTGATTGACTCCTAGATTCAAAGAGGTTCCCATAGCTGAGAAAAAATAATTGCCATAAGTCAGCATAACGCCAATATCATTGTTATCATTATGATTAGGGGTGTAAAGAATTGAGGCCACCTGATTGTTATCAAATTCCGTGATTGGATGATAGTCTGAACTTTTGTTGAGACTTAAAATATCGGAAATCATGGTTTGATTCCAAGCAACTTTTTTTATTTCGGCAGTTGGGGCAGAATCGCTGATAAGAATCGTCTTAGGCTTGCAGTCATTTATTTGATAATCTAAGGAATCAAAGGATAGTTCAGTATCGAGCATGATTATCCGAGCTCCTAGCTGTTGAAGTGCTAGAATGGCAACGTAGCCATTAAAACAATTATCGGAAAATAAGGCGATGGGATCATTTTTACGAATGCCGCTAGTGAACAATTTGCTGGCAAATAGTTGGACGCATGAATTGAGTTCTTGAAAGGTAAAATCGGCATGCTCTAAGATTAAAGCCACTTTGTTAGGATCTAATTTTGCACGTTTGATTAACCAATTTTCCAAAATATGGCCTCTTTTCCTTTAGTAATTTGATATTATTAAAATTGCTATGACTTGATTGTAGAACACTTGCATAATAAAATTCTAAGTAATTATGAAAAAAATTGAGGTACAAAATGAGTTTGCTAAAAGATATGGGTATCGAAGTAGTTGAACAGGGAAAACATAAAGTGGTTTTACAGATGGAAATCAGTGAAGATCATTTAGAGATGGAATCAAAAAAAGCCGGTAGTATTGCCGCAATGTTATCAGAAACAGCCGCCAGTATTGGAGGTAACTTAAATATTGAGGGCGATGGGACTGCAGCCATTTTGAGTGTGTCCTTGCATAACTTAAATTCGTTGAAATTAGGTCGAATTGTTGTCGAAGCCATCTCAATTAGAAATGGTAGCAATATTCAAACTTGGCAAGCCACTATCCATTATGATAACAGTGCGATCACTAACAGCTTAAGTACAATAACGTTAAAAAAAATCCAGATCTAATGACGATAGATTCTGGAATTTATGATTTCAAAGAAAGCTAGTGCAATTAAGCTTAATCCGAATAATTGATAAATAAAAATAATTGTTTTAGAAGGGTTCAAAATAAATACAATTCCTGCCAGCATTAACAAAGCTGAATAGAGATAATCTAGGTAGGGTTTTATTTGAACTCTTTTTGTCATCTCATGGGAATCCCGAAACTGGTTGATGCCGTTAACCAATAAAATAATACCTAAGACAGGTGGAACCAAACTTACAAAGAATTTTGCGAATAGAAGCACTCCTAAGGCTAAAAAGAGTGCACCAATTCCTAAACCGATAGCGATATTATTTTCGCCAGTACTTTTACGAATACTCAAACCATCAATTATGGATAGAATCCCATAAATAGCGATATAACTTGAAACAATATAAATAATAATATTGAAACTTTTTATAGGAGCAATGACGATTAGTATTCCTGCCGCTAATAAAAAGAAAAAGCGTAACCAGCGATAAAGCTGGAACTGTTTGACCATATTTATAAATCCCCCTGCAAACATCTAAGTACATAATAACAGAAAATCACGAAAATAGAATTAGTCATAATATATTATTCACAAACTTGTTTATCGAAATATAAGCGAGCCGATATGGCAACTGTGAGCAAATCACTTTTATTGTGAAAACGATGTGGTACGGTATAAGTAAATAGATACAAGGGGGAACCATCATGAGTGTTCGTGCATCTGATAAAATGATTGAAGTATTAGAAAAATGGGGCGTCAATAATATTTATGGACTGCCCGGGGATTCCGTTGATACGACAATCGATGCTCTTTACCGTGCTCAAGATAAAATAAAATTTACACATGTCTTGCATGAAGAGGTAGCCGCTTTAGCAGCTTCAGCTCATGCTAAATTAACTGGGAAATTAGGCGTTTGTTTGTCGATTGGTGGTCCTGGCGCAATTCATCTACTTAATGGATTGTACGATGCCAAAATGGATCACGCACCAGTTTTGGCAATTTTAGGACAAGTCCAATCCAAACTTTTGAATACTGATTTCTTCCAAGAAGTTGACACGCATGTGTTGTTCGATGATGTTGCCGTCTACAATAAAATCATTATGGACCCACAATCTTTGCCAAGAATCGCTGATGAAGCTATCAGAACCGCTATTGCCAAGAAAGGTGTAGCTGTTTTAACGATTCCTGATGATATACCAGCCCATATGATCAAAGATAATTTCACACCGAGCGTTGATAAATTTAAGTTAGATGATTACAAGGTTGACGATGACAAAATCAAAGCGGCTTTGGAAATGATGAAGATTCACTCCAACCCAATTGTTTTGGCTGGCGTCGGAATCAAAAATGCTAAAGCTGAAACAAAAGAATTCATTGAAAAATACAAGTTGCCGATTATTTTAACCATGCCAGCTAAGGGCTTGGTTGATGATGATCATCCATATAATTTGGGACAATTAGGTAAATTAGGAACTAAACCCGCTTTTGAAATGATGCAAAAAGCTGATTTGGTAATAATGCTTGGAACTGATTATCCTTACGCACCATATCTGAATAAAAAAGTTGACGCCATTCAAGTAGATATCAACGCCGATAGAATAGGCAAGCGTCGCCATATTAATTTAGCTATTCAAGGCGATACTAAAGAGGTTTTGAGTCGCTTGAATGCCTTGGGAGAACCCGTCAAAGAACGTCATTTCTTAGATTTAGCCGTTTCTAAGATGGGACAATGGCGTAGTTGGATGCATGATGTTTATACCAAAAAACACGAGGGCGTCTTGCCTTCATTGATGTTCCATAACATTAGTAAGAGTGCTCCAAGTGATACTGTTTGGTCAATTGATGTTGGAACTTCAACAGCCTTTGGTGCTAGATTTTTGACTGCTAAATCATCCCAGATGTATACAATTTCAGCTTGGCTAGGAACAATGGGTTGTGCTTTGCCAGGAGCAATTGCCGCAAAAATGGATATGCCCGATCGGCCAGTGTATGCTATTGCTGGAGATGGTGCTTTTTCCATGGTTATGCAGGATTTTGCCACAGCGGTAAGATACAATCTTCCAATGTTGTTTGTAGTTTTGAATAATAAACTATTAGCCTTTATTGAGTACGAACAACAGTCAGCAGGTCAACAAAATTATGGTATCAGTTTACCAAGTATTGATTTCGCTAAATTTGCTGAAGCTTGTGGTGGTATTGGCGAGAGAATAACCACTGATAAGGAATTCAGTGAAGCAATTGAGAAGTATCGTAATCCTGAAAAACCAGTTTTGTTGGATGTAGCCGTTAACGATGAAGCCCCACTTCCAGGAAAGATTATGATGGACGAAGCTCATGGCTATGCTAAATTTGGCTTAGGTCACGTTATTGACAAGAAGAGTCTTCCAGAATTACCACCAATGAAAGAGATCTTACGTTCATTCTTATAAAAGTTAAATGTGAAAATACCTGTGTTAGTTGATAAATTTCAATTAATACGGGTATTTTATTATCTTCAAGGTGAATCATAAAGTTTTATCTTAAACAAATTTTAATAATTGGATTGATTCAATAAAATGGTTAATCACGCGATAATATCGGGATTGCTTATGCTTATACCAGTTTTAAAAATTATAAAAATCTTGCAAGTAAATTAAAAAACTATTAAAATAGTTAATATTTCAATTTCGAAATAGAGTTGTAATTAATTAGAGTATCAATCCCGACAGAAATATTGATATTTTCTAATTATTGAGGAGTATGTGTATGAGTAACTTTTTTAAGCGATTGACTTTAAAGGAAGATCCAAGTATTTATGAGGATAAAGACTCACATTTAGCTAGAGTCTTAACAGTAAAAGACTTTTTAGCCCTGGGTGTTGGGACAATTGTCTCGACTTCAATTTTTACTTTGCCAGGGGTAGTTGCGGCACAACACACTGGTCCATCAGTGGTGTTCTCGTTTATTATTGCTGCAATCGTAGCCGGCTTAGTGGCATTCGCCTATGCGGAAATGGCGGCAGCAATGCCTTTTGCAGGTTCAGCGTATTCGTGGATCAATGTGATGTTTGGTGAGTTCTTCGGCTGGGTAGCTGGTTGGGCCTTGTTGGCCGAATACTTTATTGCCTTGGCGTTTGTCGGTTCAGGATTATCGGCTAATTTTCGAGGCTTAATGGCACCTTTAGGGGTTCATTTTCCCAATGCTATTGCTAATACTTTGGGAAGTAATGGTGGAGTTTTAGATCTAGTAGCTGTAGTTGTGATTGCAGCGGTAGCTTGGTTGCTTTCTCACGGTGTCAGTGGTGCTGCTAAGGTAGAAAATGTTTTAGTTGTCTTAAAAGTTTTGGCAATTTTAGCTTTTATTGTAGTTGGCTTGACAGCTATTCACGTAAAGAATTATTTCCCATTTGTTCCTAAATATCATCTTAATAGTGATGGAACAGCCTTTGGTGGTTGGCAAGGGATTTATGCTGGTGTTTCAATGATCTTTTTGTCATATATTGGTTTTGATTCAATTGCAGCCAATTCAGCTGAAGCTAAGAATCCCGGTAAAACAATGCCACGGGGAATCCTAGGTTCACTGTTGATTGCTGTGACTTTGTTTATTGCCGTAGCTTTAGTTTTAGTAGGAATGTTTAATTATTCTTCCTATACGAATAATGCGGAACCAGTTGGCTGGGCACTTCGTCAAGCAGGACATCCAGTTGTTGCAAGTGTGATTCAGGCAATTGCGGTTATCGGGATGTTCACAGCTTTGATTGGAATGATGTTGGCAGGTTCTAGATTGATTTATTCATTTGGACGTGACGGAATGCTGCCTAAGTGGCTCGGTAAATTAAATGATAAGAATTTGCCTAATAATGCACTTTTAGTTCTTTCCATCGTGGGAATCATTTTAGGAGCAGTTTGTCCCTTTTCCTTTTTAGCTCAATTGATTTCAGCAGGAACCTTGATTGCCTTTATGTTTGTTTCTTTAGGAATTTATCCGTTAAGAAAACGTGAAGGAAAGGACATCCAAGATCCTGATTTCAAGGTGCCATTTTATCCAGTTTTACCAGCGTTAGGATTTTTAGGATCATTGGTAGTTTTCTGGGGCTTGGATATTCAAGCTAAACTGTATGCTGGCGGTTGGTTCGCCATTGGATTAATCATTTATTTTGCTTATGGAATTAGACATTCAACCCTCGGAAAGAAGTCCAAAAAGAAAAAATAATGCCAATTGCAACAATAATAAAAAATAATGATCATTTATTGTGTCACTTTTCCAGAATAGAACTATAATGAACTCGTAACTAAGGAGGTTGTTGAATTATGGCAGAAGTAGATCCATCAAAGATGGCTGATGCAGCCATTGCAAAAGAACCAGAAGTATTAAACCTAAAGATGAGCGAGGCTTTCGACTGGAGTGACGATAAGACAGTTGTCCGTGATGCTATTTGGGATTATTTCATGGAAAACAACAATCACGACACAGTTAAAACCGAAGAAGCTGAAAAGCCATTCTTGGACATGAAGGATGCCGACGTTCGTGACTGGGCCGAAAAGAACCTTAAGAAGTAGAACTGATCTTTAAATTTAACTTGTTTCAACATTCCTTTAGAGTACGAGAAGCGTTCTCTAAAGGATTTTTTTGTGCAAAAAAAGGGTGAATCTAGAAGACAATTGTCTTTTAGATTCACCCTTTGAAAATTATTTAAGAATACGTTGATACCCGAAGACATGATCCTTCCAGTAAGGAGCGTTTTGTTGATTCATTAGGTCATTGAACCAGACCAATTTAACAAATGGCACATGCTGAGTTAATTCCACTTTACCATTGTAATAGTCAGGATTGCTGACACGCTCTAGGTTTGCATGATAGTTGGTATACATCATTGATAGATAGATGGTCCCACAAACAATGATAGTTATCAGCATAACAATATCTATTACTGGTTTAGGAATCATCAATTTATCTAAGGCTGTTAGAACAAATCTCATACTAATGAGATACATAAGGACATACGATAAGAAATAACCACGACTATTTACTGGTGAGGAGACGAATAATAATTGTCCGGCAATTACACCACTCAATAAGTAGTAGAGCCAGAGTTTATAATCCTGCTTGAAGAAGATGAAGATACAGTAACCGATAAAGATTATAAATCCGATACTGACTAAACTTTCGGGTACGGCAATATTTGCAGCAACCGTTTTATATCCGTACATTGGGTTCAAATGAAAATTTTTATGGAAGAAATTAGTTATTAAAATGTAGTAGATTAAAAAGATTATTGAAAGGATAGAAATTATTAGTTTATTTTCCATTCTAACGTTACTTCTTAAAGCCAGTACAAAGATAGCTAATAGGATTGCGACTATCAAAATTAGGTTAAACGTAATCAGCCAGAAATGAGTAACCTTGGAATACGTGTCCCAAATTGTATTTAAATCGTATGAAGTATGACGATACGTGCTAATATCACGATAGCCTTTGTGGATGAACATAGTAAACGCTGAGACAATACTTCCAACTAAATAGGCTATGTGATAGCCCTTTAAATCTTTTTTGAAGTAGAAATAAATAATGACTGCTAAACCAAGAAATACTTGGGAAATGGTCCAAACTTCACTAAACCAGCCAGCAGCTAGAGCTAAAATGAATACTGGTATTATCATAAATTTGTTTAGTTTCTTTGAAGTTCCATGATCAACGATAACGATGTAAATCAAGCTGAGAACGATTGGCGGAACGTAATTTACAAAGCCTGCATTCCAAGTTAAGACGTTATTGATAAAAGCATCTTGTAAGGTAAAGATAAACAAAAAGGATAAAAGCAAACTAGAAATAGTTTTGCGAGATAGGTACCAAAGACACCATAGTAACAACGTCCAAAAAACTGTGTAGACAATCATTGCCACCGATAATTTGTGCATCGTTATTATTTCAAGAAGATTGCCTAGGTAACGTCCGTTACTGCTACCTCCGTAAATATTTTGTGGTCCGTAAAAGAAATGATGCAGTAAGTAATTACCATTTTCTCCGTACCAGAAATAATCATCTCCTGAAGGAATCATTAGAAAACGAAAACAGGCAAAGTATACAAATGAAGCTAGGAACATTAGCTTTATAAAAATATTTCTCATTATTTTAGGATTAAGCATTTTTATTTCCAATCATTTTAGTTGTCCATCAGGAATTTAGAAAAATCGGAATAATATTTCTTGATGGTAAATTTTTGATATTCTTTTAAGTCTCGGTATTTGAGCTTCAATACCATTGAATTAGTAATAATGTATTTATCTGAAAGAATGTGTGGTTTGATGCGATAGATTAGAGCATACTCGTGATTTCCCTTCATTCGGTAGACATCAATGGAAACAGTTTGATAGTTACCCCAATCAAAAGGGCCATCGCGCTTATCTACGGCACTTTGAGCCATCTTAATGAATTGCTTTTTTTGGTACTTATTAAGCCGATGTGTGTCATTGTTTTCCAAGGTTATCTGATTACCTGAAAAGTAAAAAAGTGGTGCAGAATAGTAACTACGATGTACTTGCGGAACAATAAAAGCCGCTAAAAGCAATATAAGGCAGACGAGTAGAATCAGCTTATCAAAAAACTGATTTTTTTTGACTTAACTATGTTTTTTCCCCTCCCTATATAGAGTTTAGTACATTAAATGTACAAATGACTGAGCTTACTTTAGAAATCGTTCTTCAATTTGATTTTCCTCAGACAATAAATTTTTTATTCTGAGACGTGTTTCTACTAGTTCGTCATTTAATTTATCGCGGTAGTACTGTTGGACTAATTGTTTCATAGAATCTATTTGATAATTTGTACCATCCCAATTGAGTGAACCGTCTTTTATGAATTTTTTGGCCACTTCATCAAAATCCTTTTGAGGCCATTTAGTATTTTTAGAATAAGTCGAACGATTTTCAAGTTCGTGCAAGACGTCCATGGCTTGACCTTCAAAAGATAAAACTTGTTCAACGTAGATTTTTTGAAAGTAGGGATTAGTAATTCGATCTATTTCTTCAAGATTAGTTTCATAATCTACCCCCTTAGAAGTGAAGATTTGAAATAGTCCTGGATAGGTTTCCTTGAAAATACGATCCTCAACACTGGTCTCATCGTCTCTTAAAACATGATCTTTTAATTTAGTGATATGGCGGACAATAACATCATCAGGATGGAAGTTCCCATTGGTTACACCAATCAATTTGTTAAAAGTAACATTTGATTTGTAACCATAATTATTGATGACCTTAAGAACTTTATTTTCCAGTACATCTTTAAGGTCGCCATAGTAGAGATAGTTGTCACTAGTATTCAGTACAGTTGAAATACGATCCATAGTTGCCTTTTTAGGTAAGCCACGGCCTTTTTCCCACTCATTGATAGTCTGACACCAATAATGTCAGCTAATTCCTGCATACTTAGACGTTTGCTCTTGCGCAATTTCATTAAGCGGATGCCAAAATCGGTTTTCGAAATGTTCATTTGAATTATACATCACCCATCATTTTGATTTTGGTTATAATTGAGGTACAACTAATGTACAAAAAGCTAATAAAGTGTTATATAATATAATATACAATTAGTTGGGTATTCAATATGTCAATTTTAGTTGGTTTGATTAAGAAAAAACATTTCATAGTCAGATAGGACCATGAAATGTTTCTTCCGTTACTTATTTTAATAAGGACTAATTGATATTAGTTGCAAAATTTGGTTCGTAAGTTGCGGAATAGGCGAATCCATTATATGAATTGTTACTATCTGAGTAATCGACGAATGTTCCTCGTTCTAGTCGAATCCATTCATTAGATGAAACTCGAACGAAGAATTGACCGTTAATGTTTTGAACGGATCTATCAACTTTCCAAGAGGATCCTTTAGTTAATGTTCTTGTCATGGAATTGGATGAAGTGTCATATAGTTGGACATCTTTATTCAATGTGACATTGGCTGGACCATTGAAAAATATATCTGTGCTACCATAGTAGCCACCGTCTGTAACCCACTCGTTAGTAGCAACACGATAGTATACGTAATTGTGCATTGTCTTAGTTCGATCAGCACGCCATGAAGAGCCAGCTGGAAGAATTCTACCAGTGTCATTGCCATTATCGTCTAAGATAGTTGAGGCATTATAAAGTTTTATAACGGTGTTGACTGGATGAGCTGTTCCAGTGGTTCCAGGATTACTTGGCTTATCAACTGCATGAGTTCCGTTGACATGTACACTAGAAACTGGGATGTATTCGTTGGTTCCGACTAAGTAATAGTAAGTATCGCCGATCATAACTGATGGTCCCAACTGCCATGAAGATCCAACAGGAAGTGTTAAGCCAAATGAGCTACCTGCTGAATTAATAACATGAGCAGTGGATATTACGGTACCAACTTTTTTAGTTGTTGAATTTGTTGTACTTTGATTTGTTGTAGCTGAATTAATTGGATTCAGTCTAATTGAATCGGCAGGTACATATTCATATGTGGAAACCTTATAATAAGTATTTCCGTTAATGAAGTACAGGTTGTTTAGTTTCCAAGAAGAGCCGGCAGAAAGAATTCTTCCACTTGGTTCGCCGTATTGATTAATTACCTTTACAGCATATTTAAGAGTACCAGTTTGTGAAGCTGCAGTGTCTTTGATAAGAAATGGAAGAGCTTTTGGAACGCCATCGGTAACGGTGATGTTTTGCAAACTTACGTACTCATTTGAACCGATTTCGTAATACTTTTGATTGTTGATCGTGATTTCTTTGCCTAGTTTCCAAGATGATTTTCCTGAAAGAAATAGGCTAGTTTTATTTCCATTACCGTCAAAGGCATAAGTGCCACCGTAATCAACTGTACCAACAGGGTTGTTGATGGTGTCGCCGCTCATAACAATTGGGTCGGCTTGGACAGTTGTTTGACCGGAAATAGTTCCTAGAACTGTTGGTGCAAGTAATACTGCTAAAGTTGAAGCTAGAGCGATTCTTTTCTTATTCATTTTTAAATCTCCTATGATTTTAATAAATGTATTATTCATCAGTCACTTAGGAATAACTTAAAATTTGATATTTATATAAAAAGGCTACGGATTAACGTAGCCAGGTACGCAATTACCATTAAGTTGATGTCATAATATTAACGTTTAGTTATTTGAGGGAATAACTGACTTAATAAACTACCGCATTTATTAAGAGTTGTATATCAATGACTATTACATAATTCATGGATAAAACCTAAAAATTACATTATCTGATTCCACCCGAAAACAATATTTTAAGAATGTAATTTGGTTTTTGAAATGAGGACAACTATGTATAAAATCAGACTTAAAAAAGTAATCACGTACCTTTTAATATTAATCCTAATATAGAATATTGGCAATATCTTTATGATTATTATCAAGTTTTAGCCATCTAAGAAATTTTAGAATAGTTTAGATTAAGAGGTGATGTCTATGGCTAAACGCTTTGAATTTATTCGTAGTAAACGTAACGATATGGGATTAACCATAGAACAATTGGCGCAAAAAGCACATGTGTCTCCAGATTTGATATCGCGCTTGGAACGAGGGAATAGAAACGATATTTCTCTTTCACGTTTAGAAAGTATTTTAAAAGTATTGGATTTGAAACTAGGCGATATCTTTGATCAAACAGAGCTTGATACATATGGCAATCAGTTCAGAAGGGCTTTTTATTTATTAAGTAGTAAAAAGAAAGAACGATATGCAAAAGTTTTTTTGGAGATCATGGAATTAGAAAATTAATTAAGTTTGTTTTAGAACTTGAAACTGTGTAGATGGGACTAGCCGCGTGCTAGGCCTTTTTTAGTACGATGGATACCATTGAGAATTATCCCCACCATCAGGAGCTGAGACCGTACTATATTTTGCGAGAAGCTTACCATTGACATCATAGAAATCACCATTTGGTTTAACAACCGTGACTATGGGATTGTCTAAATGATCTAAGTAAACGTGGTAGCCATCAGCCTTAGCTTCAACAATAAATGACCCAGGGGCAGCGCCACCGTTAGCATGTGCTACTAAACTTTGTGCTTGTTGAGCGGTTTTAATAATTACTGAATCGTTAGTGTTCGTAGCTTGTTGTTGAGTGTTGTTTGCTGTGTTTTGATTCTGAGCTTGATTAGTACCCTGATTTTGAGATTGACTAGCCGTTTGATTTGATTGACTATCATTGCTGTCGCTTGACTGAGTGGCTTGGTTATCAGTCGAAGTATTAGCTTGTTGAGTCTGTTGAGAATTATCACTTTGAGAGTCAGTAGAGGAAGTTACTTTTTTTGTTGAGTGGTTATTCTTTTTAGAACTCTTTTTCTTGGAGTCGCTTTTTTTAGCTTTTTTGCTCGACTCCGTTTTGACGGCTGTATCCTTAGAACCTTTGGAATCTTGACTACTATTGGAACAGGCACTGAGTGTTAAGACTGATGTTGCCAACAAAATGCTACTCAGCAGTTTAATAGTATTGTGTTTCATTTGTATTAAATCTCCCTAATGTTGAAATTTGTAAAGCAAATATTTAAAAACAGTTTCATGAATCACCACCTTAGCCCACATAACTATATATTTTAAAGCTGACACAGAGCATTAGCAATAAATGAATTAAAATTGCAGAATTTTTGCCGTTATGTAAATCTAATAAAAAGTCCCTTGGCTTTGTTAAGCCTTATTCAGAGACCAGATGGGATTATATTATGTTTTGGGCTGTAAAGATGGATGGAAAAAATTATTTAACATTACTTCTTCTCCTTATATTACAAATATTACATCTCTGTAACATTTCTGTAACATCATTGTATCATTAAAGAAATATTTGGCAATACTATTTTTGAGAAAACGGAATCAAAGATTGAAAAAGCCTTTGATTTCGCTGATTTGGAGACAAAAAAAGACCTCCATTTTTTTGGAGGTCATCTATATCAGGGAGGTAATTATATTAGTTTGTTTATTTATTATGTCTCAATCTGGTAAATCATAATTCTTGTCTACCAATTACAATATTAACCGATAAATGTGAAGAAAATATGAAATATTCAAATATTAATACAATTATCCTCGCTATTGTGTAACGGATGTTGCAAATTCGGGTTCATTTGTCACATTGTTTTCGGCATCATTTTGATTTAAATGAATATTAGAACTTTGTGCCCATTCGTTAGTTGAAACTTGATAGAAGGTATGACCGTATTTATTTTGAACCATTTGACCAATCTTCCAGTTAGTGCCATTTTGCAACTGACGATCTGAGAAAGAATCCATTGAAGTATCATACAAATCGGCAGGACCATCAACGACAGTACCAACTAGTGGCTGTTGTTGAGTTTGCGTATCAGTTGTCGCTGTATTATTCGTTGTAGTTGCAGATGTACTTTGAGTAGCATTTACTGGCTCAGTAACTTGAATATTCAAGTCGTTAGCAGCGACCCACTCGTTAGTAGCAACTTGCAAATAAACGTTGCCATTAATATTAATTGAAGCACCTAATTTCCAAGAAGTACCAGCTGGTAATGTGACACCAGTAATTGCCTGACCTTGACTGTTAACCACAGCAGAAGCCCACTTTGTCGTTCCAATCTTTGTTGCATTGACATCAATTTGGTTGCTTGTATCAGAACTAAGATTAGTTACTTGATGGTTGGCATTGCTGATATCAATACTGTCAGCAGCAATCCATTCATTAGTAGCAACTTGATAATAAGTGATGCCATTAATTTGAGTTGAAGGACCAAGTTTCCAAGAGCTGAAGTTGGGAAGGTAAGTACTTGTAATAGTCTGACCTTGGTTATTCACTAGAATACCGCTGCCACGACGAACAGTACCAACTAACCCGCTTTGTTGTGTAGTTTCTGCCGCACTTACGTCTTGAGGCGACAAATTAGACAGAACAGTTGGGGCAATCAATAGAGCAAGTGCTGAGCCGATTAAAGCTTTATTCCTTTTCATCATTAAACCTCCTCGTCTTACTTTGCGGTTCACATTAAACCTATAACTCAAAGAGATTTTAATCAATAAGTCTTAAGAACAGTTAACAGAAACGTTACAAATTCTTTAGAATTTCAGCAAATAAGTAAGATTATTTTACAAATAAATGAATTTATGAACTAAAAAAACCTTCGCTAACCAAATTTGATTAGTGGAGGTTTTTACTTTTTTAGTTATTGAATTTTACCGTCAGATTGACGAACAGTGGAACGACCATCTTTAGCGGCGTTTTTGATAGCACGAACAATATCATTGTCACTCCAAGCGTCAACGTTCTTGACACCGTCGCTAGTTAATTGTTGTCTAGCTTTAGCAATGTCATCGTCAGTGATCGTCTTGCCATCGACTTCTTTCTTTTCGACGTCGAAGTCACCATTGGCGGCAGGATTATTGCTTTGATCACTTGAAGAAGAGTCAGAATTATTATTACTATCAGTTGTTGCTGAACTGTCACTACTATTGGTATCAGTTGTACTGTTATCAGTACTATTAGACTCATTATTATCAGTAGTAGAAGAACTATCCGTATCACTAGGCAATGAATCTAACAATGATTTAGCTTGAGTATAAAGGTCAGAATAGTATTTTCCCTTAATACCCTTGAAGTTGGTTACCTGTTCTAATAATACCTTGGCTTGACCATTAGCATTATTTTTGCTTAATTGTTTGGCATTTTTAATATCAGCCTTGAAATTACTGCGATTGAGCTGAATATCCTTAATTTGTGCTAAAAGCGTTTTGGCACGTGAGACCATCTTTTTATTACCGTTGTCTTGTTTCTTAACAGTCTTCAAAGCTGATTTAGCAGCATTGAATTCTCGATGGTTCATCAATTTCTTAGCCTTGATTAAGTTTTGAGCCTGAATCTTAGAATCATGAGCTTTGTCAGTCTTTTTAGCTTTGCTTGCAGAAGTGAAGTGATCAACAGCCTTTGAATACTTCTTGTCAGTTACGGCATCATTCCCCTTAGTCATTTCCGTCTTATAAGTAGCATTACTGTTGTCAGTACTTGTAGACTTTGACGAAGAGCTGTTGTTACTGCAGCCAGCTAGCAATAGAGCCACCCCAGTCGTTGCTAGTAATAAAGCTTTTTTCATGTTTAAAATCCTCCATATAAGTGCTGGTAGCATTATAACATGTTCAAAAAATTTACGAGAAATATTTCCGTTTTGGATACTTTCAAACGTTACTATTTGTGTAAGTTACTTGAAGCCGGCTGATAAGTTCTTACAAAATAAAATTAAGAGGTAATCATAATGTGGAAGAAAACATCTATTATCGTAACAATGGCTAATGATAATTATCCAAATGGCAAGCGAGCAAAAACTTTTAATAATATAGTAGAAAAACCAACTGAAGAACAAATTGCACTGTTCACTCAAGGACTTCTAATGCTATCTGACGGCGATTTACTTTATGGAACAGAAGTAATCAAACACAACACACTAGACGTTAAATAAAAGGGGATAAATTATGAAAAGATTACAATTGAAATTTAAGACAGCAGATGGTCATAATAAGAACTTAGTTTTGGACTATGTTAAAACGGACTTAGATCCAGCAACCGTAAAAAGCGCCATGGAAAAAATCAGTGCCAGTAAATTATTTGAAAAAAGTACTGTGCAACTTTATCAAGAAGTATCTAGTGCCAAATATGTTGAACGGATTGAAAGCCAAGTATTCGAAGCCCTTTCAACTACTGATAAAAATTATTAAAATATTTAAGGTATAAACCTTGAGCCTGCGTCTTATTTAGAATAGAATAAGAGTAGGCTCTTTTGGGTTATTGAAATTTGTGATGTCAATACTTAAAACATTAAATGCATAATATTTAGTCATTTTCTCTTGAAAAATGTTGAATTGAGTGCTTTTCTGCAATAAATGTTACAAAACTGTGATATTTAATACAGAAGTGTTACAAAAGTAGGGACTTTTTAAATTTCAGTTGATTCACAAGCCGTTGTTTCATATAATGGTTGTCAGTGGGATAGCCCCACGACAATTAAAATAATAAATTCTTGTAGTCCAGGGGAGGATTAACATTGAAAAAATCTATTAAATACGCAGGAATCGCTGCTGCTACACTTCTAGCTGTTGCACCAGTTGCTGCTCCTGTTGTTTCAAGTGCTTCAGAAACTACTGTACAAGCTGCAGATGCAAGTTATACAAATAACACAGATGCAAATGCTTGGTTAGGCCAATTTGCTGATAAAACATTTGCTACTGGTGCTGATATTCCAACAACTAGCTTAACAACTGGTAATAACCTATCATTGTCAGCCGCAACATTTGCTGGTGATCCATTGATTGCTAGTTCAAAGGTAAGTAATCCAGTAGAAAGCAACTCATTTGCTGGTGCAACTGATACAAAGATTACTTCAGTACAAGCATATGCTATTGATGAAAACGGTAATGTTGCAAGTAATGCAATGTCAACTTCAGATATCAATACAAGATTGTCAAACCAATTAGGTGGCGGTGTTCAAATTCAGTTTGGATACTCATACAAGACATCATCTGATGCAGCTGCTGTAACAGGTACAAAGACAATCAACTTTAAGTATGCTAAGGCTGCCGCTACAACATCAGTTACAAAAGCTGCTGCTACATACACAACACCAATCAGTGTTGAAGCTGGTTCAAAGGCTGCCAATACACAATTACAAAGTTCATTAAATCTTTCATTGAAAGACCAAAATGCTAAGGAATTAGTTGGTAATACTGATGAAGTTGCATCAGTAACACCAACTGCTAACTACTTTAAAACACTTAAGGGTGCTGAAAATTCAACAAACACAACTGGCGATGCTGTATTAACAGATGGTTTATTTAAAGCTAATACTACATATTACCAACGTGTTACTCTTACATCAACAAAGAGTAGTGCTTTAGATAATTACTTGACAGCACAAGAATCAAACGCTGATGGTTCATATACTATTAATGGTGTTTCATATGCAAACACAAATAATGGTTATATTGCTGCAGGTGACACAAACAATGGTGCTTCAGTGACATTTGTTCGTGAAATCAATGTTGGCTCTACAGAAGCCGCAGGTTGGACAACTTCAGATATTGATGGAGTAGTTACAACAAAGAGTGACAACTCATTCTATACTTTGAAGAATGATGATAATGTTACTGTTTCAAACCGTGGTTTGGGCGCAAACACAGCATGGTTGACAGACAAGGTTCGTACAAATGCTAACGGTGACAAACAATACCGTGTTGCTACTGGCGAATGGATCGACGCTAACAACGTAACATATGCTAAGAAGGGTGAAAACACAGGTCTTCAAAACATTAAGACTGTTTCTGGCGTTGCTACTTTGACAAAATCAAAGGGCTATGTTATGACATTGTTCGGTGACAATGGCGAAGCTCGTAACTTGAGTCTTGCTTCACCATCAGCATGGAGAGTTGACAGAACAGCTACTGATGCTAATGGAAATACATACTACCGTGTTGCTACTAACCAATGGTTACAAGCCGGTGAAGGTGTTTCATACAAGTAATTTCTAATTACTGAAATCAAAGGACTCGCGTAAGCGAGTCTTTTTTTTTGCTTTTTTTAGAATATGAAATTTAAAAATCAAAAAAGAGACCATTAACTTCATGGTCTCTACCGCTTTGATATATTTAAATTATGAATTTTTGTTTTAAAAATTTAATCTTTAAAAATCTTATTAATTCCACCCTACAAAACATTTAATGATTTGATTTTCAAAACAATCTTCTATTTAAACATAAAATATTATTAATATTATAGAAAACTTTCAATTCTTATGGAGGTGATTAAGAAAAATAACCATGTAAGGGAGCATGACCATATTATTCTTGCGAAAAGATAATCATTTTCTATAGATTTATCTTAGTATATAAGATTATATTTTAGTGTGGTTTGTCATAAAGTATGCGATTCTTATCATAATCAAATATTTAATAAGTGTTTTTTAGATGAAAATAATTTAGTCTAGATTATACTCTTTCAAATAATATCCATTGGTAATGATTCTATAGAATAAATAATTCTAAAGTTTCTCTCAATTAACCTTGATAAGGTAGAAAAGACAACTCCCTTTACGTTATTATGAAAAGTGAATAATAACGTAAAGGGAGTTTTTATATTGAAGATCTTAAAGAAAATAAGTATCTTTTTAGCAGTTTGTCTCTTAGTTCTTAGTTCATTTTCATTTATTGGAATTAAGAAGGTCTCGGCTGCCGATACTGACAGTAATAGTCAAGTGCAGTATACGATTGGAACAACTAAGAATGTTCCCTCTGCAATTGCTGCTATGGGTAAGAATTTAAATAGTTATAGTAAGAGTAATTTAAGTGCCGATGTGAAAGCCTATGACTCAACTAAGGATTTGAATAATGCGATTGAATCTGGAACTGTCAATGCAGCTGTAACTGATTTGGTTAATTATGCTGCTTTGTCAAAGAAACACTCCAATTGGAAGATTGCAGGAACAATGCCTGGTTATTATGGACTTGTTGCTAATAAGAAATATAAGAGCGTTAAGAAATTAAAACATAAAACAATTGCTGTAGATAAGAGCAATTATTCAAGATTTTATTTGAAGAAAGCTCTAAAGAAAAATAAATTGAAGTTATCCAATGTAAAATTAAAACAAATTGATTCTGAGGCCGATCGTGTCAGTGCCTTAAAGGATGGCAGTGTAGATGCTGCTGTTTTACAAGATCCATCTATCAGTGAAGCTAAGGCTAATGGTGACAAGGTTGTCAACAAAGATAAGATTAAAGCTGATAACGGTAATGTTTTAATTATTAATAATGATTATGCCAAAAAGAATGCATCAAATACTAATATTCTTTGTACCGTTATTAATGAACAGATTAGAACTATTAACAAGAGTGATTCATATATGTTAACTAATAATTCATTCTCAGAATACGATGTCAGTGGTAAGGCTGTACAAAAGTTGAACGCTATGACTGTTAGTTTTAAGAAAATGCATCGAGTAAAGAAATCTGATTTTAAGAAAGCCTTTAAGTATGCTAAGCAACAAAAGCTCTACAAGGGCAAGATTAGCTATAATAAATCAACGATTTCAGTTAAAGGTATTAAGTAATTCAAAAAAAGTTCATCAAAAGGCGATGGACTTTTTTTGTACCCAAAATTAATGGTAAAATATTCCTATTATCAATTGATTTGAGGAAAGACTATTGAAGAACAAGAGATTAATATATGTGGATACGATTAGAGTTTTTGCCATGTTATTAGTGGTCTTAGCGCATTCCTGTGCTGACGACTTAATAAATCGACAAGCAACTTTAAAATGGGGTATGGTCAATTCCTTGGTGACAATCACTGAGGTTGCTGTGCCACTATTCTTTATGATTAGTGGTGCAATGATTTTGAATAGTTCTAAGACATATAATTTAAAATATTTATTTGCGCATCGCTTAGTGAGAGTGGTTGTCCCATTTCTGGCATGGTCTGTGATTTCGGCTTATCTAGCTCGAGTTATGACTGGTCCAGTTGACATGAGAGACTTCACTAATACCCTGTTGATGATGTATCATAAACCAGTTTTGATAGCTTATTGGTTCATGTATCCTTTGATTGCTCTGTATCTTTTATCCCCATTTTTAAAAGCAATTGCGGACAAAATTGATGATAAAATGCTAATCTATCTATTAATTCTTTGGGTTGTAATTGACATTGCTTTACCAACTTTAACAACTAATACTCCCAAGAATATCGGTGTCTATTTCAATTCTTTTGGCTTAGGTCGAGTTGTTGTATCAAAAGATGTAGGTTACTTCTTTATTGGATATCGAATATCTAAAATTGATAGACATAATTTGAAACTAAGTATGAATATTTGGGCGATGGTCTTGTTAATGGCAGTCAATATTTTAATTAGTTTTGTCAGTTTGAATAAGAATTTTCAATTCTTAAATGTTATTTCGAGCATTAACGTTCCAATTATTGCGGCATTGATCTATATGTTGTTTAAGCGTTATGAGCCCAAATATACCAAAGGTTTTTCCCGAGTAATCGAAGTAATAGCGCCGTTAACGTATGGTGTTTATCTAGTGCACGGATTGGCGATTCAATTGGTTAACAAATATTACATCAATGCAAATTTCCTATACGTATGGGTATTAGCAACTTTATTATCGATCGTAATAATTTTGATTCTAAGCAAGATACCAATAGTGAATAGAATTTTGACATGAGGATACCAAAAAAAGTTAAATTGACCCGTATTGCGGGTCTTTTTTTTATCTGATAATGTATAATATAACTAACATGAAGTTAAAAGGTGGTATTACAATGCTTGAAAAAGTAAATGGAATTGTTAAAGTAACGCAAGATGATCGTTACGTAGTCTTCTTGTTTGATAATTTTGAGGTCAATCGCAAGATGCTTCAAGATAAATATGTCAAAGGTCAAACCGCTTGGTATACTGATGCCAAAGGAACTGGCGACGATGGCAAGTCTTTTTATCGCATTGCAGAAGATGGTGAATGGATCGAAGCCGAATACGTCGATTTCATTCCAACCGAAGACTAATGTTACCAGAGATTTAAATAGTAAAAAAAGTTTAAAAATATCCAAATTTCTTAAGGTTTTATTGTTTGTCTTCCGATTAAATAGTAGTCTAGGCGTAAATAGACAGGAATTTGGGAGGAGACAAATTATGAATAAAAAATGGGTTGCTTCGACTGCTCTGGCTAGTTTCTTAGCAGCTGTCGGTGTGTCTTCAAATGCTTCTCCAGTGAAGGCTGCAGTCTCTGATGATGAGGATCATCAAGCTGATAATCAGGATGAGAAAACATCTGATACTAAGGATACGACGGTAGCCAGTGTAATGGATCAAAATGGGGCTCCCTTAGATGATAAGGTAGCCGATGCAATTGAGAGTAACGCTCAGACTGAGAATCGGAGTATTCTACCAGCCAATGCTGTGAAAGCTATTACTGAGGCTGCAACGACTAGTGGTGTAACGAAGGCTCAACAACAAGCCTTTTTGAACAAGGTTGCCCCAATGGCTCAACAGGCAGCTTCAAAATATAACTTGTATACATCGGTTATGTTGGCTCAAGCAATTTTGGAAAGTAGCTGGGGAACTTCTACTTTATCTTCACAATACAATAATTATTTTGGAATAAAAGGTAGCTATCAGGGCAGTTATGTTTCAATGCCTACGACAGAGTGGAGTGCGGATAAGGGTTATTACACAATTTATGATAACTTTAGAAAATACCCATCTCCATATGAATCATTCGCCGACAATGGTGATAAATTAAGAAATGGTATTCAAGGCGATAGTACTTTTTATAGAGGAACTTGGCGTGAGAATACATCGTCTTATAAAGATGCTACAGCTTGGCTGCAAGGACGTTACGCAACTGCACCAACTTATGCATCGGTACTAAATAATATAATTGAGAGCTCTAATTTGACACAATATGATGGAAAAGCCAGTACAAATGGTACTGGAAATGAAAATGAAATTAACGGAACTCAGACACAAATGAGTGACGTAGCTACTGTTACAAATAAAAATGCGGCAACAATTTATATCAATGCTGATCCCAATAAGGTTGTGGCTAATCGTTCATTGGCCTATAACACTGATTGGAAAGTAACCTCAAAAGTGGTTACTAGCGATGGAACAACTTACTATCAAGTTGCGACGAATGAATTCGTCAAAGCTAGTGACGTTCAATTAGCTTCTGAGAAAACTAATCCACCAGTTGCTATAGCTGATACGGCAATTGTCATCAACGCTAAGGGTTCAGTTGTTTATCGTCTGCCTAATTTAAGTACAGCAACTAATCGAATTCTGCCTTATCAGTCAGCTTGGATTACAACGAAGTATGTAGTCGACAACTCTGGCAACAAATTCTACTTTGTCGGCAATGATTGTTATGTTAAAGCTAGCGATGTGACTCTTAAGTCAGAACAATCAGATGGCGATTATACTCAGGATAAAGTAGAAGCTTATCCAGACATCGTTAAGATCGTCGCTAATCCGGGTGCTAAAGTCTATGATTCAAAACATGATCTGTTAGCTGTCAGTTTATCGAATGGAACTGATTGGAAGATAGATCAAAAGGCGACACATTCTGATGGTTCAATCTGGTATCGTGTGGCAACTAATCAGTGGGTCAGTGCTAATGATGTCCAAGTTAAGGGATCTAACTATGTAACCAGTGTTGAAGGAATGGCGAAGATTAACTATATTCCAGGATACGGGGTTAACGTCTACAATAGTCCTGCTGCGAATAACAAGTTCACAGGAACTCGTTTGGCTGATGGAACTACTTGGAGAGTAACTTCAAAACAGATTGTTGATGGTCAAACTTGGTACAAAGTTAATGCTGGTTGGGTAAATGGTAAGTACTGTATTTTCACAACCGATTAAAAATTTTTAAATAAAAATAGCTTCACAAATGAAACGTCTTCTGTCCCAAGGGATAGAGGACGTTTTTTGCTTTTAAAAATTACGAAAAAAAGTCCCAAAAGCTATATCTTAAAATGGTAGATTACTGTTATATTCTTAGCATACCCGTGAATGATGGGTAAATTAGGAACTTGGAGGAATTAATATGATAGTGCCTATGGAAATAAGCAAAATCGTATTATTAGAAAGTAATTTACAACCTTTTCACAGTGTCGAAAAGTTCGCAGTTGATAACCAGATTATTGCACTTTTCGACGTTTCCAAGAATAATGTAGAAGGTAATTCAATTGTGTTTCATGAGAAATATGGCATTTTCACTGACGCCAGAAGCACCAAGCAAATAATGAATGAGCTTTACGAAGTTAACGGTTGGGGCTTTGCCATGGCTAAATTTTTAATGAATTACTTTGGAATTACCCATCACACACCGTTTATTAACAATTGTTTTGCCTATATGCCGATGACTGGGGCTAGTCGTCGCAATACTGATTGGATTGCGATTCATTTTATTGAGCTCTATCAGATTGAAACCAAAAGGATTCTTTTCATCACTAAGCAGGGAAATAAGATCTGGTTAGAATTTCCTCGTGGCGATTTTGAAAAGAGAATTCATGACGTCTGTCTCTTGATTCAGGCCTCAATCAAGGTTTTCGAAGTCTTTCTCAAACAAGGCGGTTGTCAATTGCACTATCCTCCAGAACAACTTTTTTTAATATATAGTAAGTGTCGTTGTAAAGCCTATAATAAATTACGGTTACTAGAAGATCTAGAAATGGTTTGTCGTCTCATCATAAAATTTCTTTTGGATAATCAAGGGATAGAGTCTTTGGGTAAAGAAGAGACTGAGAAATTCTATCTTCAAAATTTAGAAAGAACTAAAAAACTTTATTAGTTGCCAAAATCAAAAAAGAACACCTTTTATAGGGTGTTCTTTTTAAAATACCTTGAAAAATCCGCAAGGTTAGTCAGTTTTGGCAACTAAAAATTTGATTGGAAATTAGTTATTCTAGTCCTACCACAAGCGCTTGTGAGTAAAACTAGGAGTGACTCACAATGGAATTACAATCAGGATTTGAAAATGCTATGTTGAACCAACAATTGATCCATGGTGTATTGAAACGAGTTCATATTTATCCGACTCGATTTGATTATGATGATTATTTTCAAGAGGCAACGATTATTTATGCTCAAACTTATGTGGATTATTGTCGGCGTGATGGGGATTTAGGAAGAATTAAGCCTTATATTTTTCAAAAATTGGTGTGGCGGTTGACTGATATGTTGCGTCAGGAGAAGAAATATCATGATTTCCATTCTTTAGAAGAATTCGATTTTCAACGGGTACCTGAAAATGAAAGTTCGGCGATGCTTGATTTCATTGACTGGCAAAAATTAACTCTTTTAGAGAGAGAAATGTTGCAGGAACATTTCATTCAGAACCGACCACTCTCGATATTGGCTAAGTGTAAGAATACCTCGACACGTAATTTGAGGTACCGCCGTGATAGGCTTTTGAAAAAATTACGAGAAATGGAACAACAGTGAACTTTACTATCTGTTTACAGATTCGTTACTTTTGTCAAAAAAGGCTCAAAGGTTGTTATAATTCATGGGTTAAGGAAATTAACCGTGGGAAGGGAATTATATATTATGGTCTCAAAAAAAATTATTACGAGCATCGCTACATCAGCTGCTCTTGCTAGTGTAGGGTTTGCGACTGTTGGACAAGTGGTTCCACAATTTGGCAACCAAGTTCAAACTGCCCAAGCTGCTACTTCAGCAATTAACGATTACATTAATAACAACAACATTCAACCAGTATCAATTCAATATCGTACTGGTACATTCAGTAGATATTTTGGTTATGAAAATGGTGTGGGTAAACCAGAAGGGGTCGTTATTCACGAAACTGCTACACCTGGTGCTACAGCTGAAAATGAAGTAACTTATTTCAATAGAGAATGGCCTACAATTCAGACATATGTCCATGCTTTTGTTGATGATAAGGAAATATTAAATATCCATAGTGCCGATTATGGTGTTTGGGGAGCTGGTCAAACAGCTAATAGTAAGTATATCCAAGTTGAATTGTGTGAAGTTAACACAACTGACCAATTTGCTAGATCTGTGGCTAACCAAGCTTACTATACAGCCTTTAGATTAGTTCAATATGGATTGCCATTTACACCAGGTAAGACAGTCGTATCACATGATCAAGTTTCTAGAATGTATGGTGAAACATCACATACTGATCCAGTTGGCTACTTTGCTAAATGGGGCTACAGCATGGATCAATTCTACGATCTAGTTGGCAAGTATTACAATCAATTGAAGACAAATGGTTCAACTACTAATAATGGTAGTGAAAACAATAATAGTAATACTAATTCAAATAACACTAACGGAATTATTCGTGTTAAGGCTACTGATTGGTCATATGTTATCTTGTATAAGTTGAATAATGACGGAACAATGAGTAAGATTTCTAACCGTGCATTGTCTAACGGATCCGATTGGCAAACTGATCAAACTAAAGATATTAATGGTGTGAAATATTATCGTGTTGCTACCAACGAATGGGTACCACAAGATAAAGTTTCACAAATTATTAAGCCTTTAGCATAATCTTATTAATAATAAAATATTATAAAAGACACGCTGTCAAGCGGGTCTTTTTTTGCTATCATTATTCAATAATAGGGGATAGTCTAAAAGTTGTATAATTGTCTTCGGAAAGGCATTGAATAAACAATATGATCAAAAAAATTTTAATGGTTCTCGGTATTTTGTGTCTCTTTCTTACAGCTTCAGGATGTAAGGCTAAGGAAACTGAGAAGTTAGTTTCCAGTAACAAGACTTGGTATCTGTATCAGGACCAAGGAGAAAATGATACTGTTTCAATAAAATTTTTAAAAAATCAGCGTGCAGAAGTCAAAGATGTATCTAACATCAATGGCAAAGTCGGAATCAATCGCTTCAACAGTCAGTTCAATAATCCACAGTATGTTTTGAATCGAGACGGTCGCACGATTACCTTCAAGACGGCCAAGAAGTATCTGACTTTGAAAATTTTGAAGACTTATCATGAAAACGTTTATGGCAAACATATGAAGGGCTATTCCGTTGAGTCAGGCGGTGAAACTTACAAATTAGCTTATATAACTAAATTTGATAAGCCTACAACTAATGTTACTGAGCAAGCTAAATCTCAGACAATTGCTGCTAATCAATTACCCGATCATATTGTCGATGTGACTACGAATGCTAAGCCGTTAACGAGCAATAATTCGATGATAGGTAATTATAATTTTTCAACAATTATCGACTATCGAAGAACAGATGGCAATTTAACGATTAATCAAAATGGCACTTATCAGATGACCTTGACGGAACACTCCGCGCAGAGACTAGCCGAAGAAACTGATAGTAAAGTCGTGATGAAGACTGTAGTAGAAAGTGGTCAAGTGCAGAATTTATATGGCAAAGTATATCTCACTGCGAAGAATCTTTTGACGATTGATTACTACTATCACGGTCAGAATACAGATAAGCTTTTGCCACAAAGCGTTAATTTGAAAGTTGATTCTAAATCGACTGGCAATCAGATCAATCGTTCAAAGATTCGAATTGAAGAAGATAATAAACAACTCTACCTCTATTCCAGCGATTATACGGTTCGAGTCCAAGATGGGCAGACGAATAAGAATGCTAATCTCTTAACTGAATCAAATACCGAGCAAACTAGTTTAAGAGATGCCATCAGTCAAACCAAGTCCTATTATGAGAACTATAAGGAAAATCCATTGACATCAAATGCTGATTTAATGCAGTTGGTGGGTGCGATTTCCGATAATAATGATAAAAAAGTTGGCAAGATAAAGGTAAATTTTGGTGCTAAGTATGGGACCAATCTACAGCCATCTGATTATCAGGGAATTAGTGTCAATGGAAGTAAGCAACCACTGATGCAATACATGTTTTTGGTTTCACCGGCGGCTTATTCACAAAATGGACCAGCTGTAACGACTACTAAGGGCAAGTTTTTAATTTATGGTTCATTGGATAACAAACTATTTCTTTTGAAACAGCCAGATAAGGATTCAACTACCGTAACTTGGACTTTAGTAAAGGACTTTTCTTTAACAGTGCCGAAATTAAAATTCAGCTTAGATTAAGCTTGGGGGAAAAATGAACTTATTATTAATGCTAATCGTAACTGCTATTGAAATAATTATTATTTACAACATGAGATATGCTTACAGTCGCTTACCAATTTTTGCTATTGGCGTATCGGTAATAACAATTACGCTTTTCTATGCTATTTCTACAATTACCTTAGATAAATATGTCAGAGCCTATACATTCAATTTTGCGACAATTGACTTGATCCTTTTGGTTATCATGTTGGGTTACATGTATCAATTGAAGTACGACTTGAAAAATTTACCAGCGGCTAAACAACCTGATTACCTAGTTGTTTTGGGAAATAAGTGTATGAGTCAGCATATAACTCCTATTTTGATTGAGCGATTGAACAAAGCAATTAGTTTATATAAGAGATTTGATAAGAAACCAAAGATTATCGTCACTGGAGGCAAAAGTTCTGTAACCTTGGATGTTACAGAAGCCGAATTGATGAAAAAGTACTTATTGTCCCAAGGAATTGCAGAAAATGTTATCTTAATAGAAGATGAAGCGATCAATACAGTTCAAAATTTGGAATATTCAGCAATTGAAATTCATCAGGATTGGCAAAAAAATACTCGTCCAAGGGTTATCATAGTAACAAGTGACTACCATATTCCTAGAACTAAATGGCATGCTAAAAAATTAGGATTAAAAGTTCAGTTAGCATCAGCGAAAACTCTTACGTTGCTAAAACGACCAGCCATGTTCAGAGAATTTACGGCAATCATCTGGTATCATCGTTATTCATTGTTGACTTTATTAGGGATGGATTTCGTTTTTTCGTTAAGTATGTGTATGTGAGGAGTTTTATATGAGTTTGTATGATAAGTTCGTCGATAACAAACGTTTAAGAAGATTCACTTTATTAGTTTTAGTTATCGTTTTAATTTATTTGTTCCGTGGGATGATGAGTTTATTTCTTTTAACCTTTACCTTTACTTTTCTATCGGTTCAATTAGTTCGTTTAGTCCAAAGGAAATTTCCAAGAGTGAGGCCAATTTGGGTTATCACGCCAGTTTATCTGATTATCATCGCACTATTGGTATTCGTGATTGCCAATTATGTACCACAATTGATTAGTCAAACAGCTAAGATGTTTTCTTCTTTGCAGAAATTTTATGAAAGTAAGGAAGTTCGCTCGAATCCATATTTGAATGTGATTTATAATTATTTGCAACAAATCAATTTAGATAGTCAGATCAAAGGTGCTATTACGCAGGTAGTTAACTACATTAGTAGTGTTGGGGCCGTCGGATTCAACATTGTCATCTCATTTCTATTGAGTTTCTTCTATTCTAGTCAAGTTGAACAGATGAATTCATTTGGAAGACAATTTTTGGATAGCAAGTATGGATGGGTGTTTTCTGACTTGAAATACTATGGACAAAAATTTGTGAATACTTTTGGGGTCGTTTTAGAAGCACAGTTGATGATTGCCATCGTCAATACAGCTTTGACAACTATCACGTTGTTGTTCATGCAGATGCCGGGGATCATTGCCTTAGCTGTAATGGTCTTTATCTTGTCATTGATTCCAGTAGCCGGAGTGATAATTTCTATGATTCCATTGAGTTTCGTAGCTTACACGGTTGGCGGTATCCGTTATGTTATTTATATTGTCGTGATGATTATCATAATCCATCTGATCGAAACTTACTTCTTGAACCCCCAATTTATGTCGAGTATGACGCATTTACCAATTTTCTTTACCTTTGTAGTTTTGATTGTCTCAGAGGAATTGATTGGAACTTGGGGTCTGATTATTGGTATACCAATCTTCGTTTTCTTCTTAGATATTTTGGGAGTACATTCAATTACTAAGAATACCAAAAAGAAGAGAATAAAATTAAAGAAATCGTTATAATTGAGTTTAATTAGAACTTGTCATATATAATGAGAGTAACTAACTGACGTAGATAGGAGATTAGGTTATGTCATTTTTTGATAGAAAAAAGAAAGACAGCGATGATAATTATTCTAATCAGAATAATTCTTCTTATCAAAATCCGCAACCGGATCAAAGCAATTTCGATCCCAATCAAAATCAATTCAATAATGATCCGAATATGGGGACGCAATTTGCACCAAATAATCAAAATTTTAACAATAATGCTAATAATGGAACAAACTATTATTTTGACCAACAACAGCCAGTTCAAACACAATCTGGTAATGACGATTGGCAATTTACCGAGCAAAGTTTGCAAGATACTTTAAATCAAAGTGCTGATTTGAAGTCGCAATTGCGCAGTCAATTATTGTCAGATCGGAGTTACTGCAATCATATTTTGCGCACTGTTGGTAGCGATCAAGTCGATGAAAGAAAGCAAGCAACGGAACGCATTAATGAGGTCAATAAGTCTTTGAAAGAGTGGTTCAACACTGACGAAATGGCCAATGAAATCTACATGGACCCCAACAACGATTACTTTTTCTTTGTCGACGACTTGATGGCTAATCCTGACAAGGATACCAGCGCAATGTGGCAACAGCTCACGACAACGATGTCTGATAGAGGATTGTTGATCAATGCCATTTCTGTTACCTATAACGACCAGATTGATTCTACTTGGATGAATTATCAAGACGCTGGTTTCGTCGATGGCAATGCCTACTTGTTGAATATGTACAACGAATTGCAAGGACGTAACTTAAATGTTCCAATCACGCCAGCCGAAATCCCATTTGATGCTGATTATCGTGTCCAACACGTCAGCAATAAGGTTGATAAGATTTTGGATTCAAGTGATAAGTTGGTTATGGAAGTCTCAAGAAACAGCAACCATCAGTTACAGATTATCCGTCATTACAAAGATGACCAAGTTTTGAGTCGAGATATCTTTGATGTGAACGGGGTCATTTCTGCAACACAATTTTATGATCATCGCGATCCTGATAAAGTTGTCCGCGAAAACTTCTACCGTCAAGATGGAACATTAGTCTTAATTAAGAGTTATACCGGGGATGAGCCATATATTCAGCTCTTTAGCGAGGGTAACGTACTTATCAGTACATTTGACAATGATGAAGATTTAATCGTTTGGTGGCTTAAGAATCAAGCTCTCAGACAAAATAATGCGACAGTCTTTGTTTCAATTAATTCTGAGTATTACAAGAAACTATTGGGACTTCGGAGCAGTGGCATTGAAATCATCCCTATTGTTATGAAACAGAGTGAAAATGCTGAGCGGATATCTGATTTGATTGAAGGAACTGACAAGGTTACAGCAGTCATGGCTGGTAGTGATCAAGTGAATACTTACTTGAATAAAAACGCTAAGGCAAAATTAGATATTACAACTTTAAAAGAACTCGAAACACCAATTTATAAAGAGTGAAATAGATAATAAAATTTATTTGAAGAGATTGATGCCAAAAATTGCTATTTTAGGGTAATTTGGGTGTCACTCTCTTTTTTTTATTGCCAATATCGTGTAAAATGTACTTTGTTAATGAAATGAAAAGAGGATCATATAAATGGCAAAATTAGTTTTCATTCGTCACGGACAAAGTGAATGGAATTTATCAAACCAATTTACTGGCTGGGTTGACGTTGACCTAAGCGATGAAGGTGTAAAGCAAGCTCAAAACGCTGGTAAACTTCTTAAAGAATCAGGTATTCAATTTGATCAAGCATATACATCAGTATTGACACGTGCTATCAAGACATTGCACTATGCTCTTGAAGGCTGTGACCAACTATGGATTCCTGAAACAAAGACATGGAGACTTAACGAACGTCACTACGGTGCACTTCAAGGTCTAAACAAGAAAGAAACAGCCGAAAAATACGGTGATGAACAAGTTCATATCTGGAGACGTTCATACGATACATTACCTCCATTGTTGAAAGCTACTGATGAAGGTTCAGCTGCTAACGATCGTCGTTACGCAAACCTTGACCCAAGAATTATTCCTGGTGGTGAAAACCTTAAGGTTACTTTGGAACGTGTAATTCCATTCTGGGAAGATGAAATCGCTCCTAAGTTGTTAGATGGCAAGAACGTTATCATCGCTGCCCATGGTAACTCACTACGTGCACTTACAAAGTACATTGAAAACATCTCTGATGCTGATATCATGAATGTTGAAATGGCTACTGGCGAACCAGTTGTTTATGACTTGGACAAAGATCTTAAAGTTGTAAGTAAAGAAAAGCTTAACTAATTTTTGATTAGTTATAAAAATACGACCGCACACTTTTGTGTATGGTCGTATTTTTTTTAGCTTTTAAGCGGAAAAGCTACTTTTATTTGACTAAACTATCACTAACTGAATCTTGTTTAGTGCCTAATATCAATACAATAAGAGCGAGTGGGGGATTCACCGACTTCAATTCTAACCAATTCGGCATCTAGTTTTTCCAGTACAGGAGTTAAACGATTGAATAACCAGACAGTCACGTTTTCAGTTGTAGGATTGACCTTTTTGAAGTAAGGTAATTTGTTTAAGAATTTACCTGAAAAAGTATTAAAGATTGATTTCATTTCATCTTCAATATCGTTGAAAACAATCATGTGGTCGCCTTTACTATGGATTTCACAGATTATTTCCCAGGTGTGATTATGTTGTTTACCTTCGCCATCTTTCCAACGCATGGCATGACTGGCATTAACGTAATATTTAATTTTATAGGTATGATAATATTTATTCATTTTTATGTTCCTCATTTTTGTTACGTTTAAAATCATTTTTAATAATATTGAGAATTTGTTTCTTTTCTGTAGAAAAAGGCTTAGAATTCCATCCAGATTTGGTCGTCATACTGTTAATAATTCCAATTAGTCTAATTCCCGAACAGATGAAATTGTAAAAAGGAAAGGTGATAGCTACCCACCATTGTTTGCGATAAAACTTTTTTTCAGAAGGAAATTGTCGTAATAATTCTAGTACGCAGATGTAATTGAGTAATTCAACGAAGATATAAAGTAAATAGATAATAAGGTATGACATTCCCATCATGACTGGCGAATAACGGAAAAAGAGAAGTACCAAACTAGCGCATAACCAGATCATTCTAGGAAAAAGAAAGGTATGGTCAATTAATAAGCGTCTGACCATAAAGTTTTTGAAGAATTCTTTCATCTCCAATTGCTGCGAGTATTCGTGAATGACCTCGACTTCGCCACGTTGCCAACGTTGTCGCTGCAAATATAATTCGGACAAATTGTTAATTGGTTCGATGAAGAAAAAAGCATTGGCGCACAATCCGACTTTTTGCTTCATGCGTTGTCTGATTTGAAATGTCATATCCGTATCTTCACCGATAGTGTCGATATCATAGAGAAAGGATTTCATCACAGCTTCTTTTCTAAAAGCTGAGAAGGCACCAGACATGGTAAATAATTGATTATTATTAGATTCAATCATGCGACCTGATAAAAATGCTTGAGCATATTCAAAATATTCGTTATACCGTAACAGTGATCCATGTTTTTTTAGCAAATCTTTTTGGGGTAGGATACTTCCAGTCAAAGCAGCGACGTCGTAATCATTTTCAAATTGTAAAACCATATTCATTAAAGCATTTTTTTCCAGGACACCATCACTGTCAATATTGATAATATAAGTTCCAATTGCACCGTAGAGTGCCGCATTTAAAGCTTCAGCCTTGCCTTTTTCAGTGTGGATCAATCGTAAGTTCATATCGGAGAAAATATTTTGTGCATGAGCAAAGACTTGAAAACTATCATCGGTACTTTGATTATCAGCGAGAACTACTTGAATCAACTCTTTAGGATAAGTTGAATCGTGGATTGATTTGATACAGTTAAAAAGCGTTTTTTCAGAATTATGAACTGGAATTAAAACCGATATCATCGGCATTTTAGCAGGCATTGTCATATTTTTAGGATGCATATTTTGAATTAGAATCCGAAAACTTGAGACTACGGACGGGATTATTTCAACCACAATGGGAATCAAAGCCCAAGTGAGCCAAAATCCCATTTTAAAAATTGTTAAATTTAACCAATAACTTATGATTGAGACCTCCTTTTAAAATGAGACCTGAAATTTTGATATAAACTATGTGATATTTGTGAATAAGTGAAAACATTATAATATAATATGATAACTAATATATAAAAGATAACACGACCAACAATAGAGTGTGCCAAATAGAATATTTGTCCACCACCGAAGTGAACCATGGTAATGATAATTGCTAATCGTAAAACGTTGCTTAAATATATCCAAAGTATTCCAAAAATACCGAAGAAAGCTTTTTCATAGCGATTAAAAATGGGGAAGAACACGACAATGCTAATAAACGCCATGGTTTCTATTACTCCTGAGCATTCATAATCAATTGTCATCGTAAGTGGATTGGTAGGGTTGTTGATACTGATCAAACCGTAATGATTCATAACGGAACTCATGCCGGTCAGATTTCCAAACCAACGTACGCCGTTTATGACTGAATGTGTAAAAAACCAGACCCAATAGGGGTTACTGAAACCAATCAAAATAAAAAAGAGCCCCGCAGTTCCCACTATGAATAAAAAGGCGGGAACGTGAGCTCTTTTTAAAACTGAAACTAAGTATAACCAAAGCACTATTCCGATAATTAAGTAAATACTCATGATAATCTCCGTTTCTTTAGGTTTAGTATGACGCTACCAAGTGCAATCACGAAGCCAGCGCTTGCTAAAAGAATAGGTCCAGTACTGCCGCCGGAGGCTTGAACTGATCCAGTCCATAAATTGGCATTTTCTAATTTAATATTTTGTCCTTCAGTGTTAGAAACATTGTGTAAATCTTTGAAGGGAATCTTAGCTTCAAAGCGATAACTCGTTCCCTTTACTGAACTCCCATCACCCAATTTTTGATTGATACTTTGGCGATTAACATAAGTGAGATCATTTAAATTCTTATTGGATCCATCAGCTCCATAGACGTTTGTTGGGACGGATTTACTCTCATTTAAACTCAAATTGACAGTTTGATTATTATTAAAACTGACGTAAAAAACCTTTCCACCAACGGATAAAGTGTATCCGGAAGGTTGGAAATTAGTATAGCCTCCAGATAATTTAGGATTCATCGAGACATACATGTAAATATTTTTACTATCAGTTAAAAGGGAGACGTATTTGATGTTGTCATTGTCGCCCTTTATTTTCATAGGGTGCTTATCTTTGTCGGACCAGTCATCGAATTTGCCATCAATGCTGATTCCTAGGTCACCAGATTCATTGTTATTATTACCTTGAGCTTGGACGTTATGAGAACTAAATGTTAAGAAGGTACAGGCGGTTATAAGGAAGATCATTAATTTGTTTTTCATTATTGCATTCCCCCCATACATGAAGTTTGATACCTATTAATTTAATTATAATTCTATATGATTGCTATCACAAATTATTTCCAAATAAAAAACGACTTAAGTTGTTTGAGTGATATTTCAAAATTAAAGGTTAGTAAAATTAAAAATGCAGGCAGAAATTGAATTAAATAACGACTGCGACCACCTTCAAAAATTAGTAAGAAAATGAATCCACCGATGATTGAAAGACGCATTGCTTGAGTAATCTTACGATTATCTTTCCAAGCAAAGAAAATACCACCTAGCCAAATACACCACCAAATCTGAGTTAAGAAACGAAAGTCGCCCACATTATTACCGTACAGGTAGAAGAAGTTTTGTACTTTACCTTTGAATCCATGCTTAGCAGGCGAGTGCTTCATGGGTACAAAGTCGCCATCCCTTAGCCAAGCAAAAGTACCGTCAGAAGTATTGTTTCCTTGTTTCTTTACTAAAAAAGCTAAATAACCGACAGGTCCCATCTTATGTAATCTTTTGTGGATTGATTTTACAGAATAATTGATTCGGTCTTTCTTATGAATTAGAGTGACCATTTTAAAAGAGTCTTTAGCATTATAGCCCCCACTATTAGATAAGCCCATATTAATGAAATGGATCATTGGCTTAGCACGGAAACTATTGACCTGAATATATGTTTGATTTTTAATAATTTTATTAATCTGATAATAGCTAGTACTAAGACTACCTGCAAAAGCAAATGCTAATATCAATAGCCAAAGCCAATTTTTATGTTCTGTTTTTAACAATTGATTAATTTCGATAATTACGATGGCAATGGCGGGGATGATGGCTGAAGGTTTAATAAAGTAGGCAGCGCTGACACAAATCCCTAATATTATTACCAAAAATATTTTTATAAATTTATTCCAGTCCGTATATGCAATCGCACAGTAACAGAAGATATAAATAGCAACAAATTGTATTACCCAAGTATCAGTATAAGGGACGATAATAGCGGGAAAAGCGATCAACCAAAGAGAATGAATATACATTCCTAAGGCCAATTTTGATTTATCAATAATAGAAATACTTAAAAGATTGAATAGTGCTGATAAATCTACCAAGACCATCGTTATAAATTGAAAAAAGGTCCAAGATGTTGTATGAAATATATTTTTGAAGAAAAGTTGGAAGAGAAGAAGTCCCAAATTATTAGGATTGACACTAAAGTACCCGATTATTTCAATATTTTTAGGCATCGTCATTCCTTGATGAACGCCACTGACGTCGAAGCCAATTCCTGAATGGACTAACAGGATAAAACAAATTTGAGTAATCACGGCAATTACTAAGCAAAGAGCAGAAGTGATCTTACTTTTATCTATAAAAATGAGATGAACGAATTTTCTGGATTTAGGACTTAGATAAAGAACTAAACCAATTAGAGCAAATATGAATAAAATTATCGTTGTAAACCCGGTTGTTCCAATTTTGGTAACCTTATTATCTCCTAAGATTAAATTGGAGGACGTTAATGCAAAGATAAAGGTCATAGTGAATAGTAAGTAGAATAGCCATTTTATGAACTGATTGTTAAATGTAAATAATTTTTGCAAAGGAATACCTCGTAACTTCCGACTTAATATAAGTATAAAGCAAATTAGATTATTTAATAAAGTTATTATTTTAGTACTGACTAAATTTTGTGTACAATAGAAGTATTGAGAGGGGGCATTATCTATGGCGATGAAACCCCAAAAGATTGTTAAAATATTACGACAACATGGTTTTGTAAAGAAGTCACAGAATGGATCGCATTTGAAGATGTATAATCCCGTAACGAATGTAACGCTGCCAGTTCCGATTCATCATGATAAGGAATTAGAACATGGTATCGAAAGTAAAATTTTAAAACAAGCGGGAATCAAAGTTACCGATATATGAAATAAGGTTATGTAATGTTTTTTCTTGTAAGGGAAAATTAATCATTACATAGCCTTATTTTTTGATTTGAGGTTGATAGTGATTTAAGGATTAGCCTAAAATAAAAGGTATATTTTTTAGCGAGGTTTAATTATGAAAAGTGAGCACAATATTTTAACGCTCTTTGCGACGAGCTTCATGTCGTTCATGCAATTGCTAGACGCTAGTATTGTCAATGTGGCAATTCCTAGTTTAACAAAAGATTTAAACGTACCGATGAATCGGGCTGAATGGATTGTGTCGGTCTACTTGATTATGATCTGTATGTTGTTACTATTCTGGGGAAGAATGGCGGATCAAATTGGGTATATTAAAATTTTTCAAATGGGAACAATATTTTTCACGATTGGTTCTTTGATCTGTGCCTTGAGTCCGTCTTTATCAATTCTATTATTCGGGCGAATCGTTCAAGGTATCGGTGCCAGTATGAGCATGGCGACTAATATTGGGATTATTGCAATGATTTTTCCCATGAGTCAACGTGGTCGAGCCTATGGTATCAACAGTATCATCGCACAACTAGGTAATATCTCAGGACCTGGTCTGGGTGGATTGATCCTTGGGGTTTTGTCGTGGCATTGGATATTTATTATTAATATTCCTATTGGAATTATTGTTTATATTTATGGAAGATTCATGTTTCCAAAGGAACATCGTCGGGTTAAGACCATTTCTTATGATTGGACAGGCTTAATCACTTATTCGATAGCTATCGCCACATTTTTTGTGGGGATATTTATGGGACAGGATGTCGGCTTTTTGAATAAAGTGGTTCTATTAACTTTCGCTGTCAGTGTGGTCTTTTGGTTATTATTCTTCTATGTGGAAGAACATATCAAATCGCCATTAATAGATTTGAAAATTTTCAAGATTCCACGTTTAACGTTGAGTCTAGTCAGTGCATTGATTGTCTTTTCAGTTGGTTATTATGCCAACGTTATAATGCCGTTTTATCTAACAGATTTTCGTTCGTTAAGCACCTCTTTAACAGGACTTATCATGATGGCGATTCCTTTTGCTAATGTTATCGCCGCACCGATTGCTGGTTATTTTACGGATAAATATAACGCCGCTAGTGTGTCGATATTTAATCTCTTTATTTATGCAATTCCAATTATTTTCCTGATTTGGGTTTCTGGGAATGATAATTTAATTCTATTTACGTTTATGTTGCTCTTCTTGGGTATCGGAAATGGTGGTTTCCAAAATAATCCGATGATTATGGGGTATGCACCACAAAAATATCAAGGAATTGCTGGTAGTTTAGCGGCATTATTTAGGAATCTCGGTATGGGGATCGGTGTCAGTATAGCGACAACTAGTTTGTACTACGGAATGAGTGTCAAAGCTGGAAAGAATATCGCCGATTATCCAAGTAAACATCCCAATTGGTTTTTGAGTGGAATGCACTTTGCCTATATGACAGCACTGGTTTTGTTATTGATCGCAATAGTTTTGGTCTATATGATTCATCGAATTGATAAAAAGGAAAATAATTAATCGTTACTTTTGTTGTTTCCATAAATTTTCTAGTATAATAAAGTGAATTGGATAAAATGCCGATTATTAAAATTGAGGAAGGCGGTATCGAATGGAAACAATTTACAAATTTCAAGAGACTGAAATGAATGGTGGCATAATTAACTTTAGAGATTATCAAGGTAAAGTTCTATTGGTAGTCAATACGGCTAGTAAATGTGGATTGGCGCCGCAATTGGAAGCAATTGAAGCGTTATACAATAAGTATCATAATCAAGATTTCGAAGTCTTAGGATTACCGTCTAATCAATTTCACCAAGAATTGGGCAGCGATGAGGAAACAAGTGATTTTTGTCAGATGCATTACGGCGTTACGTTCCCTATGACGAGGAAAGTGGTCGTCAATGGATTGGACGAAGATCCACTGTTTACGTATTTAAAAGACCAATCTGGTAATGGTCGTATTAAATGGAACTTCACTAAGTTTCTAATTGGTAAAGATGGTAAATTGATTAAGCGTTTTGCCCCCGTTACAAAGCCAGAAAAAATGGAAAATTATATAATTGATGCAGTAAAAAAGTAGACCCTAGGGTCTACTTTTTTTTGTAAAATCGAGCATGTATTTCATTGCTTCGTCTAAAGTTTTCAGATGATGTTGTTGACGAATCTCTTCCAATTTTTGTTGCGATTGGGTACTTAACTTTGAAACGGAAACTTTGTTTTCATTATTAGCCATAAAATAACCTTCCATTAAAAACAGTATTATAATGGAATATTCTAGATGACTGTAAGCGTATGAGCAAATATATTGTTTTACGTAGTATCTTAATAAATTGTAGAACTAACTTTGAAATGCTAGGCTTTACATAATGTAGATGTGATTTAGTTGATAATTTAGTTAATTTCATTTATCAAATGTTAACTAAAGAAAACGGGGTGAAGTTATGTTTTTAGCAATTAAGGAAATAATGCATAACAAAATGAGATATCTTTTGGTTGTTTTCACAGTTTTTCTGATCAGTTATATGGTATTTTTCTTAACCAGTTTAGCCGTGGGTCTAGCTCGGGGGAATAAAACGGCAATTGAGCAGTGGAACGCTGAATCAGTCGTGGTTTCTAGTTACTCGAATAAGAGTTTGACAGTCTCTAATATTGCTCAACCACAATATCAAGGTAAGTTGAGTAAGGATGTTGTACCTTTGGGCCAAATGACGGTAGTTAGTAAGCTTAAGGGATCTGATAAGAAAATTAATACTAATATTTTTGGTGTTAATTGGAAGAGTTTCATCAGTCCTAAGTTAATCTCTGGAAGAATGCCTAAAAACGATCGGGAAGTTATTGCCGATTCGAAACTGGAAAATGACAAAATCAAGTTAAATTCTAAGATTAAGATTAATGGTAGTGAAGATTTTTATAAAGTGGTCGGTTTAACTCAAGATAATAGTTTCTTTACGGTTCCGATTATCTTTACGAATCTAGATACCTTCAGGACTTTGAAGTATGGGTCTGCTGATACGAAAAATATTAGTGCTCTAGTTATTCGTGATAAGACAAAGATTAAAAAATCTGGATTATCACAAATAACTATTCCTGATTTAATCAATCATATTCCAGGATATACAGCCCAGATTAATGTCTTTGCCTTTATGATTGGAGCAATGATCATTATTACGTTCCTGATTATTGGGATTTTCATGTATATTATTACAATTCAAAAAATCAGTCTGTATGGCGTGATGCGAGCACAAGGTATTCGGACGATTCGGATTGTTGCAGCACTGTTTTATCAAATCTTTATTCTTACAGTTATTGGTTCTGGTTTAGCATTGTTAGCTATTGCAGCAACTCAATTAATCTTACCGAAGACGGTACCATTTTATAGTAATTGGCCAGCTTATGGTCTCTTGACTGGTGCAATTGTCATTATGGCATTGCTAGGTGGGACGTTATCAATGCGCAAAGTTCTAAAAATTGATCCATTATCAGCTATCGAAGGAGGTTAGTCTAATGAGTTTATTAGAAGTAAAAGATGTTGTGAAGCAATATGGATCTGGTCACACTTTAGTTGAAGCGTTACACGAGACTAATTTCACTTTAAATAAGGGTGAATTTTCGGCCATTATCGGACCTTCTGGATCGGGTAAAACGACTCTGTTAACTATTTTAGGGTTGTTACAGACACCAACTTCCGGAGAGATTTGGATTGATGGCAGTAACGTGACAGAATTGAATTCCAAAGAGAAAACTGATTTAAGATTTAATAAATTTGGCTTCATTCTTCAAGCGTCTAATTTGATTCCCTTTTTGACGGTTCGAGAACAATTCAAGCTTGTTGACAAGTTTACTCATAAGTCAAAGAAGAAAATGAGTCCAGATGAATTGTTAGAAATGCTGGATTTACAAGAAGTTGCTAATAATTATCCTAGTAACTTGTCTGGTGGTGAAAGGCAACGGGCTGCCATTGCTAGGTCGTTATATAATAACCCAGACATTATTTTGGCGGATGAACCGACTGCCAGTTTGGATACGAAACGTGCTGAGCAAGTGGTGGAATTGCTAGCTAAAATTGCCCATAAATCAGATCAGGGCGTTATCATGATTACACATGACACGAGACTTTTAAAAGCCACTGACCGAGTCTTCGTAATGCGTGATGGCACTTTAGAAGAAGATAAATAAGATTAAGGCAAACGTGATAAGTGATTTTACTTATTGTGTTTGTCTATTTTTATTTGACGAATATTAACGATGACAATCGATATTTCATTAAAACTGACACGTCCTTTTTGAGGTTCAATCTTTTGCAGATATCCTTTAAGATGTTCGTAATAACCTGATTCGTCATTGAAGTAATTGACATCGACTTTGACAGGATTATTTTGCAAATAATGTAACTGGTGCATAATCTTTCTTTCATCGTCTGCGGTGCTATATTTTTTGCGTGTGTAATCTTTAGTCTTTTCTTTGATCAAGCTATTAAAGCCATCTAAAGCACTAAAGGGAGCAAATTGAGCGGCCCGATCAATCTGAGCCATAGGTAAGTGACGTTTAGATACGTGATAAGGCAAGTTCATAATGTCTTGGTACTTTGAAGTATCATTGAAAATTTGTTGTTCGATTAGCTTTTTCTCATCCATTAGGCGTGGTGTCCCCCAATCTGATTATTTCGTTCAATCGTCGTTGATCCCTTTACTAAATCCGACGCTTTTAAAACAACATTGCGACTGCCAAATTTTTTCTGTAGCTCTAAAATGGTTTCTTGAATTTTGCGGTCACGCTTACGTTTAGTCTGTGAATTATGCTCTTGAATAATTTCTTGATGAGTATCGGAAAATAAATCGGTTTGTTTAAAGGCAATTTGCTTCTGAGAATCTTTTTCATCAATTAAATTATTAGCTGTTAAAGTGACTCTACGAAGCAATAATTTATCGTTAGTGGTACTCTCATACAATTGCCTAAAAATATTGCGTAATTCATTCGATGAAGAGGTGAAGGATTCCATTTTCAAGTGGGAATGGTCGGGCTTGGGCGTTTTGCGACCATAATAATCCGTAACTAGTTGTCCATTAAAACTGTTGTCGAGTTGGAGACTTTTAATATCGTAATTAACGATTAAACCGACACGATTGGTAACTAGTTTCTTTTGAACTAAGTCGAGCGCCAGATTGTCGCTCATGCCACGAACTATTTTTAACCCGTCAGCGTAAGAAGTAGGTTTTGTCAAAACTTGACTGGAATAGATGCCGTGGTTGTCGGAATGGTAATTTTTGATATCATTTAAAGTCGTTGTTTCGTGTCCCCAGGCATGATCAATCAATAATTCAGCATTTTTGCCAAATTCATGATAGAGGATTTCTTCGTTTAATTTATCAGATAAGGTCCCTAAGGAACATCGAGCAATATCTCCCATGGTGTTTAAACCTAATTTTTCCAGACGTTTTGAATATCCATGACCTATACGCCAAAAATCAGTTAAGGGTTGATGGGCCCAGAGTAATTTTCGATACTGGAATTCGTTCATTTGAGCAATTCTTACGCCATCGCGGTCACCGGGAATGTGTTTGGCTACGATATCCATCGCTACTTTGGCTAGATAAAGATTGGTTCCAATACCGGCAGTGGCGGTAATACCAGTCTCCGCTTGAATTTGTTGAATGATAGTTTTAGCCAAAGCGTGGGCGGAAATGTCGTGTTGATTTAAATAGTCGGTAACGTCCATTAAGACCTCATCAATTGAGTAAACGTGAATATTTTTTGCGGCGATAAACCTTAAATAGATTCCATAAATTTCTGCACTTTTCTTCATGTAGAAATTCATGCGAGGTTTAACAACTTTGTAACCAATTTTTAGAGTGGGAGAATTTAATAGATGTTGTCGATCAATTGAAGCATATTTTGTTAAACGATGATGTGGAGCTTTAATCATCTTCTCGCGGTTTAATTTGTAGACCATTTGTTCCACCTGAAACAATCTGGGACGTCCGGGCACACCGAACTTTTTCAGTGCAGGAGAAACGGCTAAACAGATAGTTTTATCAGTCCGTGAATTGTCGGCAACAACTAAATTATCTTTGAGTGGATTCAATTTGTGGGCGATGCATTCGACTGAGGCGTAAAATGATTTCAAATCAATTGCCATATATGTTCTGTCTTGTGACATGAAATTTCTCCTAACTATGCAAACGTATGTTCTTCATATTATACCATTACAATTTGTACGTTTAAATGATTAAGTCTATAATTGGAAAGTAGAGAATTGTTTTCAGTAAATATCATATTTGCATGCTCAAAAAGGTAAGACATTGCACATTTGTGTAGGTCTTATTTTTTGTTGAACTAGGGGAAAGAAGTAAGGATATGAGTAGAAATAGAAAAATTTTAGTTACTTTTGCATTAGTTTTATCGAATATGATGGCTGGTCTGGATGCGACAATTATTAATACTGCTTTGCCAGCAATTATTAGTGATTTGCATGGTATTCAATACATGGGCTGGATCGTAGCCATATTTTTGTTAGGGATGGCCGTTTCAACACCGTTATGGAGTAAATTTGGTGAAAAGCGTGGAAACAAAGTGGCCTATATTACGGCGACGATAGTCTTCATGATTGGAGCTTTGTTCCAAGGACTGGCTCCAAATATTATTTGGTTCATTACTGCTAGAAGTGTGATGGGAATTGGGGCTGGTGGAATGAACACTATTCCATTTATTATTTATTCCCAGATTTTCAAGAATATTAAGCGTCGGTCACAGGTTATTGGGATTGCCTCAGCTGGATTCAGTGGGACTTCCATTATTGGGCCACTGATTGGCGGCTGGATTGTTGATACGTTCAGTTGGCATTGGGTCTTCTACATTAACTTGCCTTTAGCGTTGCTGTCGATTCTAATTATTGCTTTCTTTTTCAAGATTAAAGAGACGCTCAATCATGCTAAGGTCGACTATCGTGGCGCCATATTGATGGTCTTAGGTTTGTCTTCAATCCTTGTAGGAATTCAGCTCTTAGGAGTTTCTTCTATTTTTATGACTCTATTGTTTATCGTTATTGGAGCGGTGTTGATCTTTTGGATGTCTCGAGTTGAAAGTAGAGTAGACGATCCAATTGTTCCTAATCGTTTGTTCAAAAATGAGAAGTTAGTAATTGATTTAATTTTATTTGCATTATTGTGGGGCTCATTTGTTGCTTTCAATATCTATATTCCTATGTGGGCTCAAGGTATCATGGGGTTGAGTGCTTTAATTGGAGGAATGACACAGATTCCAGGAGCCATTTCTAACTTTATTGGTTCTGAATTAGAGCCACTGATTCAAAGAAAATTGAGTCGTTATGACATTATTGGTATCGGAACAGTTGCCTTTTTGATTTCTTTCTTAGGGTTGTTCTTAGCCAAGCAAACCGCTAGCTATACCTTTCTTTTGATCATGGGAGTCTTCGAAGGGTTTGGTGTCGGTATTTACTTTAATGCGTTGTTGATTGCCGTGCAATTTGATGTCGATACTCGGGATGTTCCAATCTCGACGTCGTTTGCTTATTTAGTAAGAATCCTCAGTCAAACCTTTATGTCTTCTATTTATGGGGTTATTTTAAATATTGCTTTGATGAACGGTGTTAAACATAGTAACGGTAATATAACGATGGCTATGATGAATAAATTGAGTAATGCGGCTGATGCCAAGTATTTGCCTGAAAATCTTATTCCAGAAATGAGACGAATCTTCTTTCAGGGGATACACAGCATTATGTTGACAGCCATGATTTTAATTATTTTGGTTATTGTGATTTTACTTTACTTATTTAGAAGGGAACATCTTGCTAAGGTTCAATTACAAAATAAAGCTTAAATAAATTAGTAGTGGTCCCCAATTGTCGCAGATACATCATTTGTTTAAAATGAAGTCGACTAAGGGGGAAGTAAATTGACTGTACGTACATTGTCGAAAGAAAAAATTATTTTGGCTGCAATAAAAATAATAAATACTCAAGAAACATTGACCTTCACTAAATTAAGTAGACTCTTAGGGACGCGTGCTCAAGCAATTTATAATTACTATCCCGATGTGACAGCTTTAAAAGTTGCCATTGCTGACCATTTCTATGATCGATTGACTCAGAGATTACAAGCTGATTTAATGGGCCTTTCAGGTAAAGAGGCCTTAAAAGCTTTTGCTCACGTCAGTGTCCAGTTTTCATTAAGTCATTTCTTGGTAACGCAACAGATTTTGAGTATTCCAACAAAGAAAACTCATGACAAAGATTTAGATAGCAGATTTTTAGTAGTTGATCACATTTTGAATGATTTATTAGAGCCTTTAATAAAAGATTCAAAATATCAATTAATTATTTCAAGAATGTTGAAAAATTTAATTGTTGGTGAAATTATTCATGTGGGAAATGATCGCTTTAGCAATCAGAAAATATTGTCGCGTGATAGCTTTGATAAAATGTTAGATATAACTCTGTTTTCCCTGTAAAATACACTTCTTAGTGTATGTAATCTTGCATGTATAACGTATTTTTAGTGTCATACCATCTTTGATATTTTAATGATGTTAGAAAAAAACATTTCTGTAAGGGGACTAAAAATGCGTAGTAAATTAAATTACAATATGTTGCATCCAACATATAAAGCTCTGTATGACATTGTTGGGGAAGAAGATCTGATCAAAATATATAACTTATTTCGAGGTACTCAATTACAGTTGCCGATGAAAATGTACGATCGTGTGGCTTTGAAAAAGGCTATCCGAGAAGGACAATTGAATGGGATGACTAATCAGGAGATTTCGTTGGAATTTGGTTATTCGCCTCGTTGGATTAAGAGCGTTCGTGAGGGTAAAGATAAAAATTTGAATTAAAAAAGCAGGTCTGGATATTTTCTTGGAAAATACTTAGATCTGCTTTTAGTTTTGATAAATTGATTTTAAGCCTTCAATGTCGCCACGGGATAGGGAAGATTCACCTTGATCAACGGGGTACATGACGGAGTGTCTATCTGAGCTGTGCGCTAGCCCCAAGGCATGACCAAGTTCATGAACAGCCACAGAGTCCTTAACGGCAAGATTAGGATAGGTCAGATTGAGTCCTGCTTGACCACTGTTTATTGCATAGTGGTTGATGACTAATGAGGATGGACCACCATTACCCAATTCAACAGTATTCGAAGTAATATCTTGAATTTTTTTATGATAGATAAAGAAAGTAATACTATTCTTATTTGGTTGCTTTTCTCCCGGTATCAAACGGACGACACCTGTGTCGTTATAGGTATTAACTGCTTTGGTGAATGAATTTCTAACTGATTGAGGAACATTTTTTTTGAAGTGGAAATAGTAGGTATTAGAAATCGTAACGTTTTTCAGTGGATCTTCGATAGGAGTAGCAGTTTTACTGACCTGTTTTTGATTGCTGCTTTTAGTTTTACCACTTAATTTATTATCGAGTGATGCTTTCAGTGAGTATAAAAATGGTTGAACCTTAACAGTAGTCTCCTTTATTTGGCTATGTAAGTTAGGGATAACTTTCGGATTCTTAGTAACAATAAGTACGATTGAGGTTAAGATTAGCAGCCATATCCATGATTTGCGTTTCACTATTATAATTCTCCTTAAAAATTGCTAGATATGTCTCAATAATAGTAGATGTTTGTAACTTAGAAGTCTAATTATTGGATTAATAAATGGATCTTGATATTATACCTCATGGTGCGGAAAGCTGAGAATAAATTTTAAGGATAGATTTATGGCACAATATAATGTGTTCGATTTAAAATTAAATATTTATTCGAATAAATATTGACAGACTATAACGTAGCTATTATAATGTAAGCGTAATCAAATAATGGAATTATATTAAAAAGGACTGAGCGTTATGAATAATCAAGTATTGATTTCACTAGCGGCCCCTGTTGATGGGAAGTTTATGAAACTTTCACAAGTTAAAGACCCTGTTTTTTCAGAAGGACTGATGGGGCAAGGATTTGCTATCGAGCCTACTGATGGTAAAGTCGTATCTCCAGTTGATGGAACAGTGACACTTGTTTCAGAAACTAAGCATGCTTTTGGGATAAAAACTCCTGATGGAGCAGATGTATTGGTTCATTTAGGAATTGATACCGTTGACCTTAAAGGAGAACCTTTTACCGTCTTAATTAAGCAAGGTGACCGAGTCAAAATGGGTCAAGATGTTGTTAAGATGGATTTAAAGGAAATTACGGATGCTGGAAAACAAAAAACCGTCATTTTAGCAATCACTAATAGTAAAGATATTTTACAGCAATTGATGACAAAAGAATTTGATCAGAATATCACAGCGGGATCGACTGTTGCGGTTGCCTCGATTAAGAAATTGATTGATAAGAAACCTCAAAAAGTCGGCTCAGGTAAATATGATCAACTTGCAGCAGATATTGTAGAAAATGTCGGTGGAACTGAGAATATTAACAGTTTGATTCACTGTATAACTAGATTACGTTTTTATTTGAAAGACGATTCTAAGGCAAACGATAATGCGATTGAAAATCTTGATGGCGTTATTAGTGTCGCTAAAGCTGGCGGACAGTATCAAGTTGTGATTGGCCAAGCCGTTACGGATGTTTATGACGCCGTTATAGCACAAATTGGTCCTGAATTTACCAACGATAATGCCACAGCTGAAGCTGTTAAAAAGACGACTGAAGAAGCTAATCAAAAAAACGATCCGTGGTCTGTTATTAAACGTGGTATCAGCAATTTCATTGGCGTTTTAACTGCCTCAATGATTCCTATTATTGGTATTTTAGCTGGTTCCGGTATTTTAAAGGGTATCTTAGCCGCTTTGACAGGATTCAAAGTATTATCTACCACGAGTGGAACTTATGTTATTTTGAATTCGATTGGCGATGCAACATTTTACTTCTTGCCAATTATCTTAGGGTTTACTGCAGCTAAGAAATTAGGCTCTGACCCGATTGTTTTAGGAATTGTTGGTGGAATTATTATTTATCCTAGTATCGTTACATTAGCCAGCAAAGCTTCAACAGCTAGCACTAGTTTCTTAGGGATTCCGACGACATTAGTTTCATATACATCATCAGTTTTCCCAATTATCGTTGCTGCATGGTTGGGTAAATGTGTTGAAAAATTCTTAAAAAAGGTAATACCGCTATACGTTAGAAGTGTGTTCGTACCAATTTTAGAAGCTTTGATTTTAAGTTTAGTAATTATTATTGGCGTTGGTCCAATTATTACCGTTTTAAGTAAGGGACTATCAGATGGATTAGTTTCTATCTATAGTTTCAGTCCGACACTTTCAGGCTTTGTACTTGGGGGCGTTTATCAAGCGATGGTTATCTTTGGCTTGCATTGGGGACTTATTCCTATCGTTATCAATGATATTGCGACGAATGGACATAGCTACATCAATTCGATTCTTTCAATCACCATGGTTGCCCAAGGTGGTGCCGTATTAGCAGTCTTTTTGAAGACAAAGAATAAGAAGTTGAAAGAAGTTTCTCTAGCAGCCGCCATTTCAGCCTTTTGTGGCGTAACTGAACCTGCACTGTACGGTGTAAATTTGAAGTATAAGCGAATCTTTATTGTTGCAAGTATTTCCAGTGCCATCGGTGGTGCTTTGACAGGATTCTTGAAAGTTAACAACTACGCTTTGTCAGGAGCATTGATTGGTTTTCCAGCCTTTATTACTCCAGGAGTAGGAATTGGCAGTAATTTCTATGGCTATTTAATTTCACATTATGGTACACTTTTAATCTCAGTACTTTTAGTTTATCTCTTTGGATTCACCGACAAAATGTTGGCCAAAAAATCCGATCCGATGAATATCAATCTAAACATGGCTTAAGAAGCCTAAGGAGATATGAAGAAAAATGGAAACTAAGGATTATAATCTCACTATCTCTGATCACGAGTTCAAAGTTAAAGGATATTGGCTAGATCAAGTCGATGATTTTGGGCAAAACGTTGATTATCCAGTAGTAATTATTTGTCCAGGAGGTGGATTTACCTTCCACTCCGAGCGAGAAGAAGAACCCATAGCTTTAAGATTCAATTCATACGGAATGCATGCAGTCGTATTGGAATACCAATTGATAGAAGATCGTCCGGTTTATCCAAGTGCTTTGCAAGAATTGGCTAAAACAATAGACTGGATCACTAAACAACCTGCGTCACGCCACGTTGATAAGAGTAAAATTATCTTGGTTGGCTTCTCAGCCGGAGGACACATCGTGGCAACTTATAACGGCGTTGCAACTAATGAACTGTTACGTAAGAAGTATGGATTAGAACAATATAACGGACAACATGCCGCAGTAATCTTAGGCTATCCAGTCATTGATATGACTATAAAAGGCAGCTTTCCTGATGATGATAAGGCGTTACACCAAATCACAGAAGATAAATCCTTGTGGAAAGCTCAAGATTTGTTAAATGAAAATTCCAAACCAGCCTTTGTCTGGCAAACACAGACCGATGAACTAGTTAAAGTCGTTAATACGATTAAATATGTTGACCGAATGAACGAGTTGAATATCCCAGTTGAATATCATCTCTTCGGTTCAGGAATTCATGGCTTAGCACTTGGAACTTATGTTACGCAAAAACCAGGAAAGAAGAAGTATCTTAATTCTTGGACTGCTAAGTGGATAGAATTAGCCTTGAATTGGTTGCAAATGATGAAATTTTTAGGATAAATTTAGTTTAAAAAATAGCAGCATCTATACCATAAGTACGCAATCGTTTTTAAACATTACGTGCAAAATGGAGGATAGATGTTGCTTTTATTTTTTAAATATGCAAGGATTTATCAATAATATCAATAACTTTATTTAATTCTTTGCCTGTACATTTACCAATCATTTTACCTGTTCGAGCTTTAATATCAATTGATCTGATATGTTGGCAAAGAGCTAAACCGTGGATTCCATTGCTTTTTTTAGTAGAATTTATTTCAACAGTCAATCCAAAGCTTTTAAATTGAGAGGTAATTGGTACAACCAATACTTCACCTGTCAACTTGTAGAAGTCGGGTATTGATACAACAATGACGGGCCTTTTTCGACCTTGTTCATGACCGATAACAGGATCAAGGTTGACCATAAAAATGCTTCCCTGAGCAATATCTTCTTTGGTCATTAGAATTTCTCCGATCCGACTGACTGTCCCCAATCTAATTCATTGTTTTCAGGTTTTTTCTCATTTTGTAAATACCCAAACTCGTCCATTAAACGAGAACTAGAGTTATCTTTTTTTATAATAAGGGAGTGATTTTTGACTTCAAGAGTTAACTTTTGATTCTTATAGTCGTTTATTCCCATGTCTTTTAAAATATTCTTAGGAATTATTAGTCCTTGAGAATTGCCAATAGGTTTTATATTGATTGCTCTTTTTTGATCCATAATATAATCTCCTTTATATCATTATGTTATAACGTAGGTTATAACTAAACAAACTAATTGCTCTTAAAATATTACGTGGAAAGACAAAAAGAAGACCTCAGATGAGATCTTCTTTTTATTTATCCCATATATTGGCTGAATATAATGGGAAGTATTTTTATAAACCAAACGATTGTATTAAGTCTATTAGTAACACGTTTGATAAAGGGGTATTTATCTTTGCTATGCTGTTACAATCGTAAGTTTAATTACCGTGATGTAACGATACATATCTACAATCACCCCGAATAATAATCATTCCACAAATTATCATCGTCAGGCTTAACGATTTGTATCGCTTTCTTGGTACAGTTATAGAGTAATGTGTGGGATTGGTCCCATGTCAAGAATAATTTTGAAAAAATTAATCTGCATCGACCCAACGAGGATTTTGACTCTCGAATGGAAGATCAGCACTGTTTAATTGATTATAGAGATAGATAAATCCGTTGTGCATTTGATTTCTAAAGCAGAGATCAATCGTTGGAAAATCCATCAAACGTGCAATTTCACCATTATCGCTCCCGATTACCAAACATTCTTCTGGGACTTTGACGCCGTTCTTTTTTAATGTGGCGATAAATTCCGCTGCGACATAATCCGTGAAGGCCATCATAACCTGAGGATGGTTTTTATCCTGAAGCCATCTCATAGCCGCAAACTCGCCAACGCCATTTTGTCCATGATAAAACTGGTAGCTTTGCTTACTGTCAGGGTGCTTTTGGATGAAATTTTTGATGGCTCTGACTCGAGCTTGGGTGTTACCGTTTCGATATTCGGATAAGACATGTCCAATGTGCTTGTATCCTTGTTTATCGAGGTGCTCTAAAATCCGATAGTAGATAGGATAGTGGTCGATAAAATTGGAATAGATATGGGGGTGCTTGACACGCTGCCATGTAGCGATGGGTCCAAATTTGGCGTATGAACCAATCGTATCCCACGAATTGATTCGTAGCGCTATGAAAACGGCGTCGAGTGTTTTAGTAGTCAAAAGATTGAGTGTATGAATTTCATTTTCGGACGTCTTAGTAAAGTAGAGATTGACGTTATAACCATATTGAGAAGCAATTTGTGTAAATGAATTTACCAATTCTCCTACTAGTGGGTAGTAGTCGTTAACTAAGAAACCGATGTTTTTCGTGTGTTTGCTGCGGAGATTTTTGGCTACTTGATTGGGGATGTAATTCATCTCATGCATGGCGTCGAGAATGATCTTTCGCTTTTGGGAGCTAACGTAGCCATTTCCACTGACGACACGAGAAATAGTTGATTTGGAAATACCTGTCTTCTTTGCTAAATCATAAATTGTGGTCATTAAGAGTTACCTTTCCGTATCTATAAAGTTGATCTAATTGATTTCCGTACATTCTTAAGTTAATTGTAATATGAAAACGTTTACTCTGCTAGAGCGGTTGTTTTATTATTTTTCGTTGTTATACTTAACCATGTTAACCATAAGGAAGGTGAGTATTTATCGTTAGTTGACAGCAGTAATATTTCGGCTATTCGAGAGGATAGTAGCAATGAATTCATAAGAAATCAAAGCGAAGGGAAATATTACTCATGAAGTCTAAAAGGGTTCTCGGATCCGTTTTTTTAACCATTGCTTCAATTATTTGGGGAGCAATGTTCGTAGTTGTAAAAATTATCGTTAATGAGGTACATCCAATTCAATTAGTTTGGTTGGAGTACTTGATTGCGTTGGTATTCTTAATTGGATACTCAATAATGAAAAAGGAAAAATGGCATATCAATTGGTCTGATTTGAAATTAGTCTTTTGGATTGGAATCATTGGTAATACTATTTCACTAGTTGCCCAGGAAATGGGTACAGGGTTGTCTAATGCCCAAACTGCTTCAGTGATTACATCAACTATTCCAGCATTTATGATCATCTTCGGTTGGTTGATCCTGAAAGAGAAGTTGAATAAAATTAAAATCCTCTCCGTCGTCATTGCCATCTTAGGTGTTGTAATGATTGTCGGTTTAAAGATGTCTGGAACCAATGTTATCTTAGGAGTATTGCTCCTAGTACTTGATTCTATTGCTTGGGCCTTGATGTCGGTCTTGGTCAAAAAGGTAAAAACGTACAGTTCTTTACAAATTACTATTATGTCAACAGTAGTAGCAGTTGTTGCTCTGACACCATTTATTTTAAGTGATATGTCATCACTTACAAGCATTAATTTTGCCGACCCAACGATTATTCTAAGTTTACTTTACATCGGTGCTGTTTCAACCGCCGTTGCTTATGTAATGTGGAATCGTGGTCTTCAAATAGTTAGTGCTGGTTCATCTGGAGTGTTCTACTTGATTCAGCCAATCGTTGGTTCATTTTTAGGTTGGTTATTGTTGGGAGAACAAATCTCTGTTGGATTCGTCATTGGTTCATTTATGATTTTAGCCAGTGTCTGGATCTCAGTTAAGTTCGATGGATCATCAGCAAATGAGACTCGTTTGAAGAGGACTCGTCCTGCTTCAGTAAAATTGAATAATAATTAATAAGATAAATCCAAATTGGATTTATCTTTTTTTATGTTTTAAGGATTATTTAAGAATGAAAATGCTATAATCTTTTACAAAAATAAGATTTCAAGATAATTTATTTAATTATATTTTATTGTTCCAGAGACCGTATAAAAGGACTAAGCATTATGAATTCTAACAAAATAGTGGGTTCAATTCTTTTAGGAATTGCCGCCAGCATTTGGGGTGGCACATTCGTTGCAGTGAAATTGGTAGTTGGAGAGATTCATCCCCTCCAATTAGTCTGGCTAAGGTATTTAGTCGCGTTGATCTTTTTAGTCGGTTTCTCATTGATCAAGAGAGAAAAATGGCACATCAAAAGAAAAGATTGGAAATGGTTTATTCTGTCCGGATTGACCGGTTATGCACTTTCCATAGTAGCCCAAGAGACAGGGACCTGGTTTTCCAGCGCCCAAACAGGGGCGGTTGTGACCTCTTCAACGCCAACTTTTATGGTAATTTTTGCATGGTTAATATTAAAGGAAAAATTAGATCGTGTTAAAGTCGTTTCATTGGTGATGGCAACTCTAGGTGTCGTGATGATAGTCGGAATCCACTTGAGTGGCAAGCATATTTTGATTGGCGTCTTATTCTTGATACTGGCCGCTTTGAGTTGGTCGTTTATGTCCGTGATGATAAAGTTATTGTCCGATTATTCAGCTTTACAAATAACGATAATTTCAACGGTAGTTGCAATGTTTTGCTTAACACCATTCGTGATGGGAAATATTGCCTCCTTATCCAATGTCAATTTCTTCAATCCAAAGATAATAATCTGCTTGCTCTACGTTGGAGCGTTGTCCACTGCCATGGCGTTTGTCATGTGGAACAAGGGTTTAACGATGGTCAGTCCCAGTGTATCGGGATTAATCTACTTGTTGCAACCGATTGTAGGGACGCTTTTAGGTTGGCTGATTTTAGGCGAAGGTCTCACTTGGGGTTTTGCCGCAGGGACTATTTTGATTCTGATGAGTGTCTGGGTCTCAATTAGGTTTGCTAAATAAAAAGGTCAGTGTGATAACTAAGAAAATAGTTGTCGCACTGATCTTTTTTCATGAAAACATTAATTCTTTTCAAGCTGTTGTTTTAAAGCCACGCCAGTTCTTGATGCAGAATCTTTCAAACTGTCTTTAGGAATACCTTCAAAACAGATTTTTCCACCATACTTTCCAGCGTCTGGTCCCATATCTATCAACCAATCGGCTTGACTGATTAACTTCAAATTGTGTTCAATCAAAATCAAAGTATTGCCGTTATCGACTAAGCTTTCGAATAAATCAATTAAGCGTTTAGTGTCATTTAGATGTAGACCAGTTGTGGGTTCGTCCAAGAAGTAGATACTTCCGGTATGGTCTAATTCCATAGCTAATTTAACTCGTTGAACTTCGCCACCTGATAGAGTCGTCATTGATTGACTCAAATTTAAATATCCTAGGCCAACTTTGTTTAACAAACTGACTTTTTGATAAATCGCCGGGACGTCTTGGAAAAAATCCAGGGTGTCATTGATAGAGAGATTGAGTACCTCAGAAATATCCTTGTCGTGATATTTATATTGCAAAGCTTCTTGACTGTAACGTTTTCCGTGACACAATTCACAGACTTGAACGACTGGGTCCATGAAGGCCATCTCGGTAATTGTCACACCTTTGCCTTTGCACCTAGGACAAGCGCCCTTACCGTTATAACTGAACAGTTGGGTTGAAACGCCGTTATTAGCTTTACTGAATAATTTTCGAAGGGGATTTAAAATGTTCAAATAAGTTGCGGGGGTCGAACGGATGTTGGTGCCGACTGAATCTTGACTCAGATCAATGTAGTCTTGGTCGGCTACTAACTGTTTTACAGCATCCACTAAAGTACTTTTCCCTGAGCCAGCGGGACCGGAAACGACTGTCATTACTCCCTGAGGAATTTTAGTACTGACATCTTTTAAATTGTGTGCCGTAATGTGATTGACTTCTAAGAAGGACTTAGGCTGACGAGCTGTTCTAAAGGATACAGGTTCACGCAACATTTTTCCCGTGATCGTATCTGACTTCAGTAACTCAGGATAGGTGCCAGTGAAAGTTACTTGTCCACCACCTTTACCAGCCTTAGGACCGATTTCTACTACATAGTCAGCCGAAGAAATTATTGCTGGATTGTGATCCACTAAGACGACTGTGTTGCCGTGATCTTTAAGCTTGTTCAGCGACTTAGTGATCAATTGAATGTCGTGGAGATGAAGTCCGACGCTAGGTTCATCTAAGACGTAAACTAGATCAGAAAGCGAGCTAGTTAGGTATTTAGCAATTTTAATTCGTTGTGCTTCACCGCCTGATAAGGTATCAGTTCCGCGTCCTAAGGAAAGATAGCCTAAACCGATATCAACTAATGCTTGAATCTTGCTGCGAAGCTCACGGACCATTGTTTTGGCCATAGGGTCGGAAATGCTGTCTAAGAAGTTCAATACATTAACTAGATCCATCTCACTAACTTGTGCAATATTTTTACCCTCAATTTTTCCCTTGAGAGCTTCTTTGTTGAGACGATCTCCGTGACATACGGGACAAACTTTTCGAGTAACGATTTTTGATAATTCCGCTTGATGATGTCTACCGGAGGCACTGTGGATAACCGAACGTAACATTCTTGGAATCAAGCCTTCATAAAGAGCGGTTCGAGCCCATTGCTTCGGTGGGTTCTTAAGCTTTTGACGGGGAGCGTTCATCAACAGCTCATATTCTTCTTTTGAATAATCTTTGATTTTCTTATCTAAATCAAATAATCCACTGTTACCATATTCCTTCCAACGCCAAGTTCCTGGTTGAAAACCACTAAAGGTCATTGCTCCTTCATTAAGGGATTTATTAGGATCAATTAATTTACTGCCATCAACATCGTCAACAAAGCCTAAACCTTGGCAATTGGGGCACATTCCTTGTGGCAAGTTGAAAGAGAACCATTCGGAATAGCCGACCCACGGTTTACCGATTCGTGAAAACATCAGACGTAAAACTGAGTATATACCAGTGTAAGTGGCCAAAGTCGACCGAGAATTACGACCAATCGGCTTTTGCTCAACTACGATGGCGACAGGTAAGTGCTCGATACTGTCGAATTCCGGCTGTCCATATTTTGGTAAATATTGTTGGGTAAAACTGGGAAAAGTTTCGTTCAGTTCCCGACGAGAGACCGCAGCCATCGTATCGAAAACTAGAGAAGATTTACCAGAACCCGACAGACCAGCGAAGACAGTTGTTCTGTGCTTGGGAATATCCAAGTCGATATTTTTCAGATTGTTCTCACGAGCACCATGAATGCTGATAGCTCCATCTGCAAATAAATCAGTCATATATAAAATCTCCTTATTAGAATTAAGCGTCAACAATCCCATTTAATCATGGGGAGAAAATATCTTCAAGCAAGTCGTGTTGGTGACACTAGTGTGATTATTGCTGTATAAAAAATGTGATGAAGAATTTGTTTAGTCCTTTCGCAAATTTGTTAAGAATTCCGTCCTCCGTAACCAATTTGATTTTGGCTGGAACAATGTGGGCACGACTTGAAACTACCACAAGGTACGCGGTATTTCCAAGCTCGGCCTTTACCTAAGCAATAAATTGCTAAGGTAAATTTCACATTTGAGCCAAATCGAATTGGTTACTCCGGACTGGATAACAGTTTTATAGTATATTTCGTTCTAACAATAAAAAAACAGTATCTATTCCATAAGTACGTAACTAAATTTTACGTATAAAATCGGGAAAAGACGCTGTTTTTTTTACTTTTTAATTAATTGAGATAAATTTTACCAAGCTTGATCGGCAGGTCCAACGGTAAACTCGTTGACAGTCGTATCTTCTGGTGTATCAATGGCGAAAGCTACGACGTTAGCAACTTTATCCGCTGAAAGTTCAGTTTGCGCTCTAACTTCGGCTTCACCTTGAGCAACTTTCTTATCAGGAATATGACTGGTCAAATTGGAATGAACGGCTGCTGGATAGATGACTGAGGTACGAATGTGTTCATTATTTTGTGCACATTCCATTCTCAAGACCTCCATCAAATCTTTAACGCCCCACTTAGTAGCACCATAAACAGCTCCACCTGGGTAAGCTTTTATGCCAGCGACTGATGATGTGGCAATGATTTGACCTGAATGTTGTTTACGAAATTCTGGTAAGATGGCAGCGATTCCGTAGAGAACTCCCTTCAAATTGACGTCAATCATCAAGTCCCAATCCTCAACTCTAAGTTCTGATAGTGGAGAATTTGGCATAACGCCAGCGTTTAGATAGATGACATCCACATGTCCAAATTTGTCTTTAGCAAAATCAACAAGTTTTTGACTATCCTCACGTTTGGTTACATCAGTTTTTTGATAAACAGCTTGACCACCAGCTTCTGTTATTTCATTAGCAATTTTACTTAATTTATCAGTATTTCTAGCTCCTAAAACAACTTTGGCACCATCATGAGCCAATTTCTTAGCGGTGGCTTCACCAATTCCAGAAGATGCACCAGTAATAATAACAACTTTATCTTTAATCATAAAAAAACCCTCCAATTTGCTTTCAAAACAATTGTAAGGGCTTTTTTAAAAATAGTTAAATACTTATATTCTATCGAATACGATAACTTTTACTTATATTATGAAGATACTTATTCCGCTTTATGAATATCACCTAAAATATCGCATTGGGAAAAGTCAAAATCCATGTAATCCTGATTTTTAACTGGTAGGTGTTGTTCCAAAGTGTCGAACTGTTGAATCTCCACGTCACCAGAAACGGTACCTAATGACAATAGATGTCCGCCAAAGTCATGTTTATCACTTATAAAATGATGATGAAAACCAGCAACTGCAGCACCATCAAAAACGGTAGGAGAGAAGTAACTCAAAACAGTTCCGCTGACTTCTTGACGATCAAAGACACTTTGAGCTTCAGCTGTTTTAGCTAGTGTGTCATAAGGCTTGTGTGATTTCTTCACAGCTCTAGTTTTTACATCTTTAAAAGTTCCATGAACTTTAATGGAGAAGAAGGTATTAATGCTTGTTTGAGCAAGAATTCTTTTCTCGAGTTCTTTTTGACTGATATTTTCAACAGATAGCAATTTGTGATAATTGCCATAATGAATATTAGCGAAAGGTAAGGTGAAGTCGCCTTTGACGATATTGACAGAACCTGTACTGTCAACTTGATAAGGCGTACCGTCTAAGATAATCAATTCGCCATCGAGTCCTTCGCCTGTACCGATACCAGTATCACCATGCGTTAATAATTCTTTCATCGTGATCGTACCATCTAATAATCCAGGAACTAGTAAAGCAAGTGTTCCGTGTTGATAGAGGACATTTGTGTTTGACATAGAATCCTTCTTTCTGAGATTAGTTCAAGACATCGTCAACTAACTTGGATGACAATTTAATGTTATCAGAATAGTCAACTGGGATGTGTAAAATAACCGGACCCTCTGTGTTAAAAGCTTTTGTTAGCATTGGTTCAAGATCTTCGGTTTTTTCGACACGCATACCAGTTGCACCGAAACTTTCAGCGTACTTAACAAAGTCGACATGACCTAATTTAACACCAGCGTCATGACCGTATTTAGCGATCTCTTGGAAACGAACCATATCATAGTAACCGTCGTCCCAGATCAATTGGACAATGTTTAAGTGAAGACGAACTGCCGTCTCTAGTTCTTGACCAGAAAAGAGGAAGCCACCATCGCCAGCAACCGAAACAACTGGTTGTTCTGGACGTTCCAAAGCTGCGGCAATAGCCCAAGGAAGCGCAACGCCTAACGTCTGCATACCGTTACTGAATAAGAGATGTCTAGGCTTGTAACTTCTGAAATGACGAGCCATCCAAATGTAAAGACTACCAACATCGACCGTTACAGTCGTATCGTCGTTTACTTGATTTTGCAAAGCATGAATAATAGCTAAAGGATGGATACCATTTTTGTCAGAATGATTGGCAGGGATGGCATCTTTTTTCGTGAATTTCTCCTGTTGATCAGCTAGATGTTCGTGCATTTCTTTACCCAAGTCAATATCGTCAGGCAATTGTTCACTAATTGAATTCAAAGTTTTAGCAATATCAGCGTTAACTAATAAGTCAGGTTGATAATCATTAGTGATTTCAGGCTTAACCGCGTCAATATTGATAATTTCACCAGTTCGATCGATATTCCAATTACGAGCTTCATATTCAATTGGATCGTAGCCAACTGCAATGATTAAATCACTTTCTTTAAGCATCGTATCACCAATTTGGTTACGGAAAAGGCCGACACGTCCGTAATAATTCTTTTCCAAATCACGCGAGATTACTCCAGCACCCTGGAAAGTCTCGACAACGGGAATTGAGAATTTGCGTAGGAAAGTATGAATTGCTTCTGTGACATCATTAGTTGAGGAACGCATTCCAGCCAAGATAACAGGTAATTTAGCGTGTTCGATCTTTTCAACGATTTTGTCGATAATAGCTTTGTCCATCCCGCCTTGATGAATCTTGTGCAATGGTTTGATAACAGGGCGGTCGACGTCGTCATTGAGGACATCTTGTGGAATAGAAATGAAAGTTGCACCTGCTTTAGCAGTAATAGAATTTTGGTAAGCGTTTGCAAAAGACTCCGACAAATTGTTGGCATCTTGGACTTCCACACTATCCTTAGTAGCAGCACTCAATAACTCTTTACTTGAGATACTTTGGTGCGTTAGTCTAGCTATATCGTTTCTAGGGACTTGACCACTGATTGCGACCACTGGATCACCTTCGGCCGTGGCTGTAATTAAAGGAGTGGCTAAGTTAGAGACGCCAGGACCAGAAGTAGTAGCTACGATACCAGGTTTACCAGTCAAACGACCAATACCTGCGGCGATAAAGGCGGCGTTTTGTTCGTGGCGTGTAATTATTAATTTTGGTGTTTTAGGATCATCACTGTGTTCGAGGGATTCGAAGAGTCGGTCGACTTTGGCGCCAGGCAGTCCGAAGACATACTTAACGCCTTGATTTATCATAGTTTGGATCAATGCCTGAGCACCAGTTTGGTTTGTCATTGTATCTAACCTCTTTTTCGTGTAGATTTGTTCTATAATTATTTATAAGTAAAAAGTAAAGCATTCATGTTGATTTGTCAACACGTAAATCTTTTCATGGAGTGAAAGTAAATGAAAAACATTGGCTATTTAGCACAAGATATTTCGATCTTACATCGACAATATTATAAGGATACGAGGGAGAAGTTCAATGAAATCAGCCTTAATCCGACAGCAGCCTGTATTCTGCTAGCTGTAAGCGACTATGAAAACATCAGTCAGAACCAAGTGGCTCGTTCTTTAGTAATTGACAAGGGGTTGGCAACTCGTGAGATCAATAAAATGGATAAATTAAATTATCTCAGTAAAGCTGATGGAGCAGGGAAAACTAAGATCTTGAATCTGACAACTGAGGGTAAAAAAATCGTTGAAAGAGTCCAAAAGATTCGCAGTCAATGGTGGGAAGATCGTTTTGCCAAAGCGGGTATTCAAAAAGATAGCCCACTAGTTTCTTCCATAGAGTCAGTCGTCTCAACAATCGTTGATCCAATTGAAAATTAAAAAAGAAGTTTAATCGTATCGTTGCAAGATCGATTAGACTTCTTTTTTGTATTGGTGATTAAACATTAGAAAGGACAAGGCTTCAACGCTCTTTTTTGTTTCAAAAGGTTACAGTATAACGCCACGCTTAGGTATTGTTATGAAGGACGAAATTCCATACCAGTTAAAATACAGAACTATATGTGACATTATATGTCGCTCTTTCCACCAAAACGACAAATAATGTCACCCCCTAATTATATGATAAGGATAATTATAAATGAAAAAGTGGGTGCTACTAATGGAAGAAATGGAAGAAAAAATTGATTCCAGTTTATTGAATGAATCTTATCAAAATTTGGCAGAGATTGTTGGCGTGGAGAACATGTTGAAAATTCGGTACAACTATTGTGGAATGCAACTGTAATTGCCGATGCGTCTATATGATAGTAAGAAACTCCAGAAAAAATTGCAGTCAATGGATATAAAACCAGAGCAAATTCCCGAATTATCACGTAAATATGGTTATTCGCCTCGTTGGATCAGAAAAGCAAGCAAATAAAAAAAGCGTTTGACAACGCGTGATTTTAAAATCATGCATACTCAAACGCTTTTTTGCGTCTCTTTGACAGTCTCGATACGAATCATCTTAGTAATATTTTTCGGCAAAATCTGTTTGAGATTGTTGCGTTGATTCAAGATGACCATCGAGTGATCATAATCATTGATATTAAGAATCTTAATCTCATCAGATAGCTTAATATCAATATTGCTGAGAATCTTAAAGAGGTAGTCATCCTCAGTGAAATTGGTGATTTTAAAAGTAGTGTCAGAAATATTTTGATTCGACAGTAGTGAGTTCTTGGAAAATTCAGGAATAGCATTATTAATTGGAATGATGTTACCGTGTGGGCAAGTCTGAGGATACTCTAGATAAGTGTTTAATCGATCAATTAGTAATAAATCGGGTGCTTCACTCAAAATCGTAGCCTTATCATAGATGTCACTTAATGGGATATTTAATTTTTCATAGAGCCAAGTCTCCAGTAGTCGGTGTTGCTGAATCAATGGGACAACGGCATTTAACCCCTTTTTTGTTAACTTGCTGCCGTAATACTTAGTATATTTAACCAAGCCTAATTTTGATAGATGCTGAGTTCGGTCGGAGATTGAGGCCTTGCTTACATTAGCTTTAACGGCTAGGTCAATGTTATTGACGTTTTGGAAACTTCCGCCTAATTCAAAGATTAGTCTTAAAAAGTTAAGATCGTTCAAGATTGTTCACCACTTTTTTTATTAATAAGGTACTGAGATCTTACTTTCTACGATTCTTAAAAATTACGTCATCTAATAGTAGAGAGTTAGTAAAAATTCTTGAATACATTCCCACTAAGACCTCCGAAGTTAACCAGTTATTGGTTAAGAACTCTTCGTTATTGACTTCGTCGATTACTTCTTGATGTGTTTCTTTACGCATAATATCCCTCCATGGATAGTAATGGGAGTAATTTATTTAGCTGTGCCTAATAATAACAATTATATATTATTACAAATGGCAGTATAGCGACCAAGTGGTATAAATTGCTTATTTTCACAACTATAATCCCGTCGTTAACATTTTTAATATAACATAATTATTTTATCTAAAATAGTTAAGTTGGGGTTAATTTAAATATGATATATCACATAGTATAGCCTTGAAAACTAGTATAGCGGGAAAGTAATCGCTTTCTAAATTTTTCGATAAAAATATAACAAATGTACTTTTTTATTAGGTAACCTTAAAAAATAGTTTACATCCGTTTAAAATGAGGTAGAATGGTTTTTGGAAAGGCAAGTTGTTACTTGTCTGGGAGAAAAATAAATTGGAGGACAAAACCAATGTCAAAGCAAAATAACACATTTGAACGTGTTTTAGTTGGTGTCGATGATTCTGATGATGCTCAATTGGCATTTAGATATGCAATGCATCGTTGTATCAAAGACAATTCAACTTTGATTATCACTTCCATATTGGAAAGTGGCGATATGAATGTTTATCAAGCCCTAACAAAGGATTATGTTCACGGCGAACGTAATGAACTTGAAGAACATATGAAAGAATATCGTAAAGTTGCATTGGACGCCGGAGTTAATAAAGTTGAACTTATGATAGGAGAAGGCGATCCTGGCGAGAGCATCGTTAAAGATGTTATTCCAGCTTCAAACGCTGACCTATTAGTAATAGGTTCAATCTCAAAAAAAGGAATCAGAAAGTATTTTGGTTCTCAAGCCGCATATATGGCTAAGTATTCACCTATTTCAGTGATGATTATTCGCTAATATATAGAGAAATTATAATTTAAGGGGAGATTAATAATGGCTGAAAAGCATAAATTAATCGAGTACGCAAATGGTCCTTCTCTTCAAGAGATCAACGGAACAGTTGACGTACCAAAAGGTAAAGGTTTCTTCAAAACGTTGTTCGCCTATTCAGGTCCAGGGGCTTTAGTTGCTGTTGGTTACATGGATCCAGGTAACTGGTCCACATCAATCACTGGTGGACAAAATTTCCAATATCTACTAATGTCAGTTATTCTTATGTCTAGTTTAATTGCCATGTTATTACAATATATGGCCGCTAAACTAGGCATCGTGAGTAAGATGGATCTAGCGCAAGCAATCCGTGCTAGAACAAGTAGATCATTAGGTATTGTTTTATGGATTTTAACTGAGTTAGCCATTATGGCGACTGATATTGCCGAAGTTATCGGTGGTGCTATCGCTTTGTACTTACTATTTAATATTCCATTAGTAATTGCCGTATTTATCACTGTTGGTGATGTTTTGGTATTACTATTATTGACAAAGATTGGTTTCAGAAAAATTGAAGCTATCGTTGTATGTTTAATTCTTGTTATTTTATTCGTTTTCGTATATCAAGTAGCTCTATCAAATCCTGATTGGGGTGGCGTTTTCGCTGGATTGATCCCAACAGGTAAGACATTCGCAACTGGTCCAAAGATTGGTGGTCAAACACCATTGAATGGTGCCTTAGGTATCATTGGTGCCACAGTTATGCCTCATAACTTGTACCTTCACTCAGCTATTTCTCAAACAAGAAAAGTTGACCATGCTGATGAAGCTTCAGTTGCACAAAACGTTCGTTTCTCAGCTTGGGACTCAAATATCCAATTAACAGCCGCATTCTTCGTTAATGCTTTGCTATTGATCATGGGTGTTGCCGTCTTCAAGAGTGGTGCCGTAGAGGATCCTTCATTCTTCGGTTTGTACAAGGCTCTATCAGATACTTCAACTTTGAGTAATGGTGTTTTGATTGCCGTTGCTAAGTCAGGTATCCTTTCAACGTTATTTGCCGTTGCACTTTTGGCTTCAGGTCAAAACTCAACTATTACCGGTACTTTAACTGGACAAGTTATCATGGAAGGTTTCGTTCACATGAGAATGCCTCTTTGGTTACGTCGTTTGGTTACACGTTTGATTTCAGTTATCCCAGTTTTAATCTGTGTTATGTTAACAAGTGGTAAGAGTGCTATTGATGAGCACGAAGCTTTGAATACTTTAATGAATAATTCACAAGTCTTCTTGGCCTTCGCCTTACCATTCTCAATGTTGCCATTACTATTAATGACTGATAGTGCAACAGAAATGGGTAACAAATTTAAGAATGCCGCATGGATCAAAATCTTCGGCTGGTTGTCAGTTATTGCTTTGACATTCTTGAACCTATATGGTTTGCCAGATCAAATCAAAGCCTTCTATGGCGATGGCATCACATCTGCACAATCATTACAAGCAAACATCATTGCTTACGTATTGATTGCAGCCGTATTGGCATTGTTAGTATGGACAGTTTTCGATATGCATAAGGGTAATGAAAGACTTAAGACCGTATTGGCTAAGGAAGACGTTACATCAACATACGAACATTTGGCTAAGATCTCAGCTTCAGTATCATCAGAAGAAGATTTCGATAAACAAGCCACAGCAGAAAGAAATTCAGAACAAAGATAAGTTTGAAAACAATACGTTTCAAGATGAAATAGTTAACGTAGCAAACTATTTTATTGATATCACACTTCACAATTGATACAAAACCAAAAAATGGAAAACCTTCGGGTTTTCCATTTTTTTATATCAAGATTCCATCACAGTGGTCAATCTCATGTTGAATGATCTGGGCTATAAAGTCACTGAACTCTTGAATATGTTCATGAAAGTCAGTATCCAGATATTTAACCGTAATTTCTTTAAAGCGAGTAGTTTGCCTTTGACCTTCTAAAGATAAACAACCTTCAAAAGTAACGTAAGAATTCTTCTTACTTATAATAGTAGGATTAATCATCACTACTGCCATCATACCCAAAGAAAAGATAATTATTTTTTTATTTTGACCAATCATATTAGCCGCCATACCAACACAGTTTTTAGAATTGGCCTTCAAAGTATCTTGTAAGTCTTGAACAATTGGTAAATCATTTTTAGTTGCCAGTTGGGCTTTTTGTTTTAGAAAGTTTTGGTCATGATTGATAGGTCGTATCATAAGTTATCCCTCGATGTAGTTGAATTAAGTACTGTGAATATATTGTACACTATATGAGACTCAGACCAAGCTCAGACCAAGCTCAGACCAAGCCCAGACCAAGCCCAGACCAAGCTCAGACCAAGCTCAGACCAAGCCCAGACCAAGCCCAGACCAAGCTCAGACCAAGCTCAGACCAAGCCCAGACCAAGCCCAGACCAAGCTCAGACCAAGTCTAATGCGATGATAAATAAGCTTGTGATTTTTAAAATATTAGTGCTTTTGATAAGGATAAACTAGATATACATAGTATTTAAAAATTAAAATGCTATGTAGACAAGGCATATCTTAATGAAAGTATTAACTTGCATATTTTACTGATGCGTAACAGAATATTATTAAGATATTCATTAATTCCCAAGGAGAATGATTTATGTCAAATGAAATTAACAAGGATTTACTTGAGGAAATTAAAAATGGAATTGAATCAGATAGAATAGAATTTAAAGAAGCCCAAGGAAAAGACGGGATGGGTAGTATACCTAAAAGTGTTTATGAGACAGTTTGCTCATTTTCCAATTCCTATGGGGGTAATATATATTTAGGAGTTGGAGATAATGGGGAGATTTTAGGTATAGAAAAGAAAAGATTGAATCAGATGAAAAAAGATTTTGTTACGTCTATCCAATCTTCTAATAAAATAAATCCTCCGTTGTATTTGAGCGTTAATGAATTAAAAATACAAAATAAATATATTTTGCATATATATGTTCCTGATAGTTCACAAGTTCATAGATTGAATCAAAGAGTGATTTTTGATAGGAATGAGGATGCTGATATCGGTGTGACTAATAATACAAATCTTGTTCAGAAAATTTATAATAGAAAACAATCTGATTATACCGAAAATAAGATCTATCCATTTATAGAAACTTCAGATTTCAATAGTGATCTAATAGATAAAGTAAGGGAAAATTTGGTAAATAACACTACCAGAGAGAATATTCTTGAACATAAGAGTGATTTTGAAGTTCTAAAAAGTCTATCTATGTATAAGAAAGATTATACAACAGGGAAAAGTGGCTTTACAGCAGCTAGTGTTCTTTTATTTGGTAGTGATGAATTAATAAAATCTATTTTTCCGTATTTCTATATTGATGTCCTAGTTAGAGTGAAAAACGTTGAAAGGTATGATGACAGATTAAGAATTCAAACTAACCTAATAGATAGTTATAGTAAAGTTATGGAATTCTTTTCAAAATATATAAGTGAACCCTTTTATTTGGAGGATGATATAAGGATTAATTTACGTGAAATACTTTTGAGAGAGGTATTAGTAAATTTATTGGTTCATAGGGAGTATTCAAACCCATTTGTTTCAACAATAGAAATAAGAAATAATGAAATTATTTTATATAATGCTAATAAACCTGTGCATCCTGGAATGATTATAAGCGGTGATATCCTCCCTTTTTCAAAAAATCCCAATATTGCTAGAGTATTTCATGTATTAGGTTTAGTCGATGAAATAGGTTCAGGATTAAAAAAAGTTTTTAAATATGCTCCCATCTTATTTGGTTCAATTCCGATTATTGAAAATAAAGAGTTTTTCAAGGTCATAATGCCAATTACTTCAAAAGGATTAAGTAATCTAAGCATCTCAAAAGAATATAATGGAAGTACTAATAATATTGATGAATTTGATCTGAATAGTGAGGAAACTGAAATACTCAAAGTACTAACCCGTCCTATGAGTGCTAGGGAATTAGTGAAATTTAGTAGAAGACCAAGTACAGATAGTTTTCGTAGAAATGTTCTTCTGCCATTATTAAACAAAAATTTAATTGAGCGAACGATTCCAAATAAACCAAGCAGTCCTAAACAGAAATATAGAAGGAAGGAATAAAAATGAATCTACTATTTGCCATTGATGACCGCGTCGTCGATCAACTCTTGACCACCTTGTATTCCATCAAATGCAACACAACTGCCAAGAGCTTCTCCGTCTATGTGATCCAAGATAAGAAATTGACCCACACCCAACGGATAATTAATTTTTGTAAGAAACTCAAAATGACCTATCACGCAATCATTGTTTCCAATACTCATTTTGATAAAGCTCCAGTGACTGACCGCTATCCTAAAACTATTTATTATCGCTTATTAGCCTACGAATACCTGCCTAAAAACCTCCAGCGCGTTCTTTATTTAGATACTGATGTTTTAGTGATTAACGATTTGAAACACCTCTACAACATGGATTTTGACGGCTACTGGTACGCTGCCGCCAGTCACGTAGCACTAGATGTGACCGACTCCCTTAACAAAATCCGTTTAGGAAATTATGATACCAACGGCTACTTCAATTCAGGAGTTATCTTGATGAACCTGCCAGCTGAAAGAGAATATGTCAAAGCAGAAGATATTTATGGTTATATCAGAATCAAGAATCTAGCACTCTTCTTGCCAGATCAGGATATTTTAAATGGATTGTACGGGCAACACATTAAGAAGATACCAGACGAAGTCTACAACTACGATGCCCGAATGAATCCACTATATTATGCGAAAAGCAATGGGCAGTGGGATATTGATTGGGTGATTGACCACACCGCCATTCTCCATTTCTGTGGAAGAGACAAGCCTTGGAAGGCCGACTATAAAGAGAGATACTCGGGATTATATAAACACTATGCTCACCTTGCTAAAAATCTTCATTAATTTGTTTAAAAGGGGTCTTCAAAATCACTGCGTGTGATTTTTGAGACCCTTTTTGTTATGGAAACCACAATTCAGTCCGGAATAAAAAACTCGATTGGGCTCAGATGTGAAATTATTCTTAGCAATTTATTGCTTAAAATAAGGCCGAGCTTGGAAATGCCGCGTACTTTGCGGTAGTTTCAAGTCGTGCCCACATCGTTCCAGCCCATATCGAGTTTTTTGTGGAGGACGGCATATTTAACTATCAAGCACATAGAGCAAAGTTTATCAAATGCATATTAAAGTAATATCACATTGATATAAAAGTGATATAATAAAACCATGGCAGATAAAATGATTGCATTAAGACTAGACAAAGATTTGTACGACCGAATTGCAGAAGATGCGGCACGTGAAAATCGCAGCGTCAACAATTATATTGTCACCAAGTTGAGCGAAGCTGTACCGACAAATAACCTCGAGCAGCGCCAAATTGTAGGATCTATCGTCAGAGGGGATAAGATCAATATGGCAAACGACTTGATCGAAGTTAAGGGTATTTACTATCGCTATGACCTTTTGGCAAATGATTCCGTTGATACAAAAGTGAATTATCAGGTTATTAAGGCTAATGGCAATATCTTGACGATTCAGAAATTAAAATAAGAAAAGTAGGCGGGGAATATTGTTTGGATTTAAAGTAGTACGACAAAATCATGTGGGATTGATTGAAACTTTAGGGAAGTATCGACGTGAAGTAGACGCTGGATTGAGCTTTTACGTTCCGATGTTCCAAAAAGTTAGAATAGTTGATTTAGCAATGATTCCATTGTCATTGAAAGGATATTCGGTCATTACCAAGGATAATGCTGAAGTTCAAACAAACGTTACTTTAAATTACCACGTCACTGACGCCAGAAAGTTCGAATACGAGAATAGTAATTCCGTTGAATCAATGGTGCAATTGGTACGTGGACACTTACATGATATTATCGGTAAAATTGACTTGAACGAAGCATTAGGTTCAACTTCAAAGATCAATGCAGATTTGGCAAACGCTATTGGGGATTTAACTAATACTTATGGAATCAAAGTCGATCGAGTTAATATTGATGAACTGAAACCATCAGCCTCAATCACCGAATCAATGGAAAAACAAATTAGAGCTGATCGTGAAAAGACTGCCGCAATTGCCAAAGCTAACGGTGAAGCTAGAAGTATTGAGATTGAAACTAAAGCTAGAAACGATGCCACTGTTTCAACTGCTAAAGCTCAGGCTGAAGCAACGATTGCTCGAGCTGACGCCAAGGCTTATGAAATCAAGAAGTTAAATGATATGTTAGCCTCAGCTGACAGTAAATACTTCACAGATCAACAGATTCAAGCCTTCGCCGATTTGGCTAATTCGGCTGCTAATACTGTTGTGATGAGCAAAGAAGATATTGGTAAGTATTCTGAGATACCAGTTACAGCACAAGTTATGAATCAAATAAGTAATAAATAAAAAACATTATTAAAAATAACGAAAATTAAATTATGTAAAATGTTGATAATTTCCTTGTTAGGAATTAATATATAACTATAAGATCAAGTCTAGGTAGCCCACGGGCCCTAGGCTATTTTTTTTCGGAGGGTTATCTCGCTATGAATGAAGGCAAAGCTTTTAAATCTTATAGACAGCAGATAAAAATATTGAGAAATCGTGGAATGTATATTCCGTTTGGAAATGATGCTTCCAAAGTAATTAAAGTTCTTGAACGAGAGAATTATTATAATGTCATAAATGGGTATAAGGATATTTTTTTAGAACGTGATCAAGTATCGATGAGAATTATTAAACCAGAGGTATTTAAAAAGGGAACAACCTTTGATCAAGTGTCATCGTTATATTATTTTGACCGTGAATTACGTAATCTTTGTCTTAAGTACATGTTAAAAATCGAAAGTTCTTTAAAATCAATAATTTCATATCGTTTTAGTGAAAAGTTTAAAGGGCAGATGAATCCATATTTTAATCTTAATAATTACAATACTGATTCGAAAATGACATTAAGAGTTGCAAAGAATATTGCTACATTGTCTAATACGATTTCTTATAAGAGTAAAGATGAATCGATAAATCATTATTTAAGGGAGTATGGAACCGTTCCTCTTTGGGTATTGATGAATGTATTAACCTTGGGAAATGTTAATTATTTTTATACTTGTCTTGATGACGGATTAAAAAATAGCATAGCACGTGATTTTAGTAAGTATTTTAATTCCGATGGATTAAAGAAGGAAAAAGTTAATATTCATTTAAAAATACAAGATATAGAAGGTATACTTAAAATCACTAATGATTTCAGAAACGTTTGTGCACATGAGGAAATACTATATAATCATATTTTAAAAAAGAGACCACAATTAAGAACTGTAGAGCAATATCTTGGTATAAATTTATCACAAAGAGAGTCAAATCTTTATGTTTTATTAACGATGATGAGGTTTTATTTAAGTAAAGAGGATTGTAAAGACCTACTTAAAAATATTGAAGTGATATTTAAAAAATTTAACAAAAGGATACGTACAGAGTCTGTAAATTTTAATATGGTATTAATGATAATGGGGTTTGATAGGGACAATCCGATTTTATTCGGAACTGATTTAATGTTTAATTAATAAGCAAGTAATTTAAGGGGAATATCGGATGACTTGCATAATATATTTTAGTGGGAATCATAATTCATAGAATTATGATTTTTTTTTAGATATGCTCGAAGAAAATACTAAATTATGAGAAAATAAAATCCTTGACTATATGTCTATATCGACATATACTGTTAATTGTCGATAACGACATAAGGAGATGCTTAATTATGACAAAAACATTTAAAACTTTAGAAGACTTTTTAGGAACACACTTTATTTATACATATGACAACGGTTGGGAATACGAATGGTACGCTAAAAACGACCACACCGTTGACTACCGAATTCACGGCGGCATGGTTGGTGGCCGTTGGGTAACCGATCAAGAAGCTAACATCGTTATGTTAACAGAGGGTATCTACAAGATTTCTTGGACAGAACCAACTGGAACAGACGTTGCACTTGATTTCATGCCTAACGAAAAGAAACTTCACGGAACAATCTTCTTCCCAAAGTGGGTTGAGGAACATCCAGAAATAACTGTCACATATCAAAATGAGCATATTGATTTAATGGAAGAGTCACGTGAAAAATACGAAACTTATCCAAAACTAGTTGTTCCAGAATTTGCCAACATCACTTACATGGGCGACGCTGGTCAAAATAACGAAGATGTTATTAGTGAAGCACCATACAAAGAAATGCCTGATGATATCAGAAATGGTAAATATTTCGACGAAAACTACAAACGAATCAATAAATAGTATTAAAATGGTATACGAATGTTTCGTATATCATTTTTTTTTGGAGGAATTTATGCCTAAAAGACGGATACTGCCATACGTTTTGCTTGGATTGATCAATAATAAGGGTGAATTGTCAGGATATCAGATCAGTCAGGAATTTAAAAACGAAGTCGGGGATTTTTGGCACGCCTCACATAGCCAAATCTATCCCGAACTAGCGCGGATGAAAGATGATGGTTGGGTCAAAGATAAGGACGATGGAAAATCGACTTACTATTTGATTACCGACCTTGGTCATCAAGTTTTGCGAAGCTGGATGGAAGAGCCATTGCAGGATAATGAAGAATTGTTTTCGTTGAAACTGTATTTTGTACGTGATGGGAATGACCCACTACTAAAAATTTTGTTAAAGCAGGAGTTACAACTTAATCAGGAAAAGTATGCTCATTTGCAGGATCGCTTGCAAGAGGTCTTTTATAATGAGACAGAAATCAAAAATAATTTTGGACACTATTTGATTTTGACTCGAGCTATCGAACGAGAAAAGAATCATATTGAATGGTTGAAAAATAAGTTATAAAAGTGGTTTAAAAAGATACTGACGGTAATCAAGAAATTGATTGTTGTCAGTATTTTTTATTAATAGGCTAATTAACTAAATATAATAGGAAGAAACGTGACTAGTAATATTGGTTAATTTAGTGCAATGACTTTTTACAGTACTTTATGCATGTAACTTGTAGTGCCTCATGTATTTTTATAGTGCTTTGATTTTTGCTATTTTATAAGGTGATAGAGTTATGGGAGGATAGTGCTTTGGAAAAGGAAAATATTCAATATGATTTACTACATCCAACTTATCAAACGATTTACGATTTGGTAGGTGAAGAGGGATTAATGAAGTTTTATCATGAGTTTCGCGGGACCCAAGTATCCTCACCAATGAAACTTTATGATAATAAGAAATTGGGAAAATATTTGGGGACTCTTAATGGTAAGTCAGCCAATGCTAAAAAATTATCACAAGATTATGGATTTTCACAACGTTGGATTAGAAAAGCCATCTCAAAGGGAACAGATAATAAGTAATGATAAATATTTCTAGTTTTGTCTACCGAATGTATATAGGATTTTTTGGTCAAAAAGTTAAAATGAAATTCAACATAATTATAGTTAATTGATTTTAAATAGGAGTAAACGTTACCAAAAGATTAAATATTTTAAGATTCATTGTGGCAAATAAAAATATGGTCTATACTTTTTTATACATTAAAGTGCTTCATAATTGTTAGACAAGAAATCTAACAGTTATGGAGCGCTTTTTATATGGTTAAATACAGTTCAAAATTAAAGGCAGAGGTTGTTGGTGAATACCTCCAAGGTAGAACCAGCATGCAAAGTCTCTCAGAGAAACATAATTTACCTAAACGGCAAGTCAGTTTCTGGATTCAAAAATATCGCTTAAGCGGCGTAGACTCGCTTAAGCGAAAAAAAACTAAACGGAGCTTTTCAGCTGAATTTAAAATTGATGTGATAAACTACTATCAAACTCATGATGAAACTTTAGCTGAAGTATCCGCCAGATTTGATGTTAACAAGTGTCAGATTAGTTCCTGGAGAACGGCATTCAATAAACATGGCATAGAAGCCTTGAAGTCTCATCCGAAAGGCAGAAAATCCAAAGTGAAAAATGATAAAAAGAAATTACGTCATTTAATAAACAAGAATGAATTAGATCAACTTCGCGAGGAACTCGCAAAGAAGAATCAAGAATTATATGACACAAAGTTGGAGAATGATATTTTAAAAAAATCAATGACCCTGTTCGGAACTTCAAAGGACGCAAAAAAACACAAATAGTTGATCAGATCAGGGTAGAACAAGAGTCTCTTCCAAAAGCAGAACGGTATAAGATAGGCGATATTCTTAAGGCCATTGGACTTAAAAAGGCCACTTACCATGATGAGCGTAAACATATCAAAAATCATGTAGATAAGTACAAAGATATAAAAACTGAAATATTAAAAATTACTGAAAGTGGAAAATGTCGTGGACGCCTAACCTACGGTTATCGTCGCGTACAAGAAGGATTAATTAAACTAGATATTCACATAGCAGATGCCGTAGCTCGTCGCTTGATGAATGAGTTAAATGTTCAAGTAAATCTTTATAATCGTCATAAAAATGGAAAGTATTCCTCATATAAAGGAACTGTTGGAAAGGTCGCACACAACATTTTACATCAACAGTTTAATGAAACTGAGCCCTTTAAAGTCCTGCATACAGATGTCACACAAGTTCGTTTAAGGGATAACGAATGGGCTTATGTTTCCGCAATTACCGACGAGGCAAGCAAAGAAGTTCTAGCGTTCCAAGTAAGTAATAGTCCCAATAGTAAATTAATTATGGATACATTAAATGAATTAACGACAGTTATACCTAAAGGAAGCAACCCAGTGATACATTCAGATCAAGGCTGGCATTATCAACTAAATTATTATACTGATAGGCTTTCTGAAGATGGATTTATACAGAGCATGTCTCGCAAAGGAAATTGTCTCGACAATGCGCCAATCGAAAGTTTCTTTCATCTATTCAAAACAGAATGTCTCAATGGATTTCCACCTTGTAAAGATATGAAAGAATTTAGGAAACTTTCTAAGGAGTACATCGATTGGTTTAACAATCGACGCATCTCAAGAAAAACAAAAGGCATGACTCCCCGCGAATACAGGGAACATGCCTTATCAGCTTAACAATATTCAATTTTGTCTAACTTTTGTGTTGCACTTTAATTAGAACGGATTTTTGGTTTTGTTTTAAAAACGGTTTTGTTTTAGAAACACCAAATTAATTATAAGGTATTTTTGTCGAGAATCTTACCAGATTTTAGATCTTCAATCTCAGAAACAACAAAACTCTTCTTTTCAAGACGTTTGATGATTTCCTTTAAGGTATCAACACTAGTGCCTGATGGAAGCGTAAAGAGTGTTCTTCGTACGACTTCATTTGATTTTGCATCTAAAGTCATACAAGCGGCAACAGAAACATATTTAGCAAAGATTTTTGACATCTTCTCTAGATCGCCACGATCGCCAGAAGAACTAACAGTTAGGACATAACTACTGATATCAAGGTTCCAGGCGTCAGATAACATACTGAGCAATCTTGAGTGAGTCAAGATTCCATAGAATAAGTTATTTTCGTCCAAAACAGCGATATAAGGCAAATCTTTGATATTAAAGAATACCTTAAAGAATGGTGAATCCACGCTGATAGTTTTAGTAGCATTCTTCATAAGTGTTGTTACAGGTAAACTCATATCACCGCCACGTGACTTATGACGATAGATGTGCATCTTGTAAATGTTACCCCTAAATATCTGTCCGCTTTCATCCAAAATTGGCACACAACGGAAACCAGAGTCTTCTAGGACCTTTAAAGCTTCCTCAAGAGTAACTGTTTCTTTAACTGTGGTCAGCTTGTCCTTTTTAAGTACAAGTGATTTAACTAACATATATATTCACATCCTATCCAACTATAATTGAATTAATAATACAGTAATTTAGAACAAAAAAAAAGCTGAAACAAATTTTTCATTTGTTTCAGTCTTTTTTAAGCATGAATCAAAGATTATTGACGACCTTCGATACCTGTAGCTTCAAAACCATCTTTAAGAATCTTTTCAAGTTCTGCAGCTGACTTCTTCATTTGTGCTGATTCTTCATCATTCAATGGAACTTCGATGATTTGTTTTAGACCCTTACGGTTAACGATAGCAGGTGAACCGATGTAGATGTCTGAAACGCCATATTGGCCAGTCATCATATTTGATAATGGAAGAACAGTGTTTTCATCGTTTAGCAATGCCTTTGAAATTCTTGCAAGAGCAGTACCGATACCATAGAATGTAGCACCCTTAGTATTGATAATGTCGTAAGCTGCGTTAACAACCTTCTTGTAAATCTTGTCAAGAGTATCTTTAGTGATTTCTGGATGTGACTTCATCCATTCAGCCATTGTAACGCCACCGATTGTTAGATGTGACCATGCAGCGAATTCTGAATCACCGTGTTCACCCATGATGTAACCATGAACTGAACGAGGGTCAAGATCTAATTCTTCACCAACGAATTTTTGTAATCTAGCAGTATCAAGTGATGTACCTGAACCAATTACACGTTCCTTAGGGAAGCCTGAAAGTTTCCATGTAGCGTATGTCAAGATATCAACTGGGTTAGCAGCAACTAAGAAGATACCATTGAATCCTGATTCAACGATTGGGTCAACAATTGTCTTCAAGATGTTCAAGTTCTTGTTAACTAGGTCAAGTCTTGTTTCGCCTGGTTTTTGTGGAGCACCAGCAGTGATAACAACAAGATCTGCATCCTTAGCATCTGAATATTCACCGGCGTGAATGTTCTTTGGGAATGAGAATGGAATTGCATCTGCAAGGTCCATTGCGTCACCCTTAATCTTGTCTTTTGCGATATCACAGATAACTAGTTCTTGTGCAATACCTTGAAGTGTCATTGCGTAGGCAAATGTTGAACCTACAGCACCGTCACCAACTAGAAGTACTTTTTGATGGTTCTTTTCGTTTGTTGGAGTTGTCATTATAAAATATCATCCCTTCGAAAATAATATGTTCCTGACCCATTATACAAATAATTAAGGCAAATAAACAAGCCGATAGTGAAAAAAGTGAAAAAATAGTATTTTTAACATGATATAATATAAGTTCGAAATGAGGTATATTAAATATGAAACTAATTGTTGGCTTAGGAAATCCAGGTAAAAAATACGATCGAACAAAGCATAATATGGGCTTTATGACTATTGATAAATTAATGGACGAATACGGTCAAACACAAATGAAAAAAGATTTTGAAGCAGAATACTGCAAATTCAAAGTAGCTGGCGAAACAGTTTTTCTCGTGAAACCATTAACATTCATGAACGATTCAGGACGTGCAGTTAACTTTTTAATGGGCTATTACCAAATTAAACCGGAAGAACTAATGGTGATTCAAGATGATTTGGATATGGCTATTGGTAAAGTTAGATTAAGAACAAAGGGTTCTGCTGGTGGTCACAATGGTATTAAGAGTATAATCTCAGCTGTGGGAACTAAAGATTTCAGTCGAATTAAGATTGGTATACAACACCCCGATAAGCAGTCAGTAGTCAATTGGGTGTTGACGCCTTTCAATAAAGATCAGGAACCATTAGCTTTGTCAGGTATTGATAAAGCTGTAAAGATCGTTAAAGATTGGGTCGATGGTAAAACAAATGATCAATTGATGAATAAATATAATTAGAAATTAAAGGGGGCAAAAATTGGATTTAATAAATTTCATTACCAATAAATTGAACTTAGGGGAATTTATTAGTCAAGTTAAGCCTGAAACAAATAATTTATTGACAGGTTTAACGGGATCAACAATTTCCCTTTTTGCATTGGAAACCCTAAGGGAAACCAATAAAAAAATCTTAATTGTTGAAAATACTAATTTTCATGCCAATAAGTTGTACGACGATTTAAATTTGTTGGATAGCGATGCAGTCCATATTTTTCCAGTTGAAGAGTCGATTTCAACGGAATTAGCTACGAGTTCGCCAGATGAACTAAGTCAACGTTTGGATACTTTGAGTTTCTTAGCTAGTGATGAATCTGGAATTGTGGTCACTTCGGTGGCTGGAATGGAATATGAATTGTCGGCTAAAGAATTATTTCAAGCGGCACAATTAAAAATTGCCGTCAATGAAGAATATGATTTGGAAGATTTGAATCAACAATTCGTTCAAATGGGATATGTTAAAGATAAGTTAGTTGCTAAACCTGGGGATTTCGCTATCCGTGGGGATATTGTCGATATCTATCCTTTGAATGTGGATAATCCTGTGCGAATTGACTTCTTTGGAAATCAAGTTGAAAAGATTAAGTTTTTTGATACAGAAACTCAACGAAGTGTTGAAGAATTAAAAGAAATTAAAATTTTGCCAGCTAGTGATCGAGTTGTGACTGATGAACAAGTTCATGCGGGTTTGCAAAAATTGCAAAAGAGTTACGAACGACAAGTAAAGTCTGTTGAAGATAAAGATATTAAAGAAAACTTGCAAGTTAATTTCGGTCAAATAATTGAAGAATTGTCAGAAGGGATTCGTCCAGAAAATATTGGTCGGATAGCTGATTATATCTTTGACCGTCCCAGCAGTCTCTTGAACTATCTGGATAAATCAGACCTGTTGATTTTTGACGAGTATAATCGTTTGGTCGAACAATCAAATGACAGTCAAGCAGAGAATCAATCTTGGTTAGCTAGTCAATTGGAATTTGGGAAAGCTTTACCAGAACAGAAGATTCGCCAAAACTTTTCCGATTTGATAAAGACTAGTCAATTGGCTCAAATCTACTTGTCAGCTTTTCAACAAGGGATGGGTCACATTCGCTTGAATCAATTGCAAAATGTTCCTGTCAGAACAATGCAGCAATTTTTCAGTCAAATGCCTTTATTAAAGTCCGAAGTAGAACGTTGGCAAAAACAAGATTATACAGTTTTGTTGGCTATCAGTAACGAAAAACGGATTAAAGCTATAAGCAATACCTTGACCGATTTCGGTATTAAAGCTACATTGACGACTAAAGAAAAAGTCGTTGAGAATCAGACCCAAATTATGAACGCCAGTTTGAGTTCTGGTTTTGAAATGCCAGAAGAAAAACTGGCTGTTATTACTGAAAAGGAATTATTCAATAAACAACCCAAGAAGCGTCGTTATCAAACATTAGCTAACGCTGAACGATTAAAGAGTTACAACGAGTTAAAGCCGGGCGATTATGTCGTTCATGTCAATCACGGTATCGGTAAATTTATCGGTATGCAGACGATGGAAGTTGACGGTAAACATCAAGACTATATTACGATCGAATATCGAGACGATGGTCGTTTATTTATTCCAGTTACACAATTGGATATGGTGCAAAAGTACGTTTCTGCCGAAGGTAAGTCACCTCGAATCAACAAGTTGGGTGGCAACGAATGGCAAAAGACTAAAAGAAAAGTTCAGTCAAATATTGAAGATATTGCTGACGATTTGATTGATCTATATGCCAAACGTGAAGCCGAAAAGGGCTTTGCTTTTCCTAAAGACGATTCAATGCAAGATGACTTTGACAATGCCTTTCCATATCCTGAGACACCAGACCAATTACGGTCAGTGGACGAAATCAAGCGTGATATGGAAAAACCTCATCCAATGGATCGACTTTTAGTTGGAGATGTTGGGTTTGGTAAGACTGAAGTTGCCTTAAGAGCAGCCTTTAAAGCTGTTGAAGCAGGTAAACAGGTCGTTTTCTTAGTGCCAACCACACTTCTAGCACAACAGCATTACGAAACAATGAAGGAACGTTTTGATGGCTTCCCCGTGGAAATTGGGATGTTGTCACGATTCCAGACGCGTAAGCAGAGTAAAGAAATCATTGAGAAATTAGAAGAGGGGTCAATTGATATTGTGGTGGGAACGCATCGTTTGTTGTCTAAAGATGTTAAATTCCATGATATTGGCCTACTAATTATTGATGAGGAACAGCGATTCGGTGTTAAGCACAAAGAAAAGATTAAGCAGTTAAAGAATAATGTGGACGTCTTAACGCTGACGGCTACCCCAATTCCTCGTACTTTAAATATGTCGATGTTAGGTGTACGTGATTTATCTTTAATTGAAACGGCTCCAAGCAATCGTTATCCAGTCCAAACTTATGTTATGGAACAAAATTACCAAGTTATTGCTGGTGCAATCAAGCGTGAAATGGCTCGTGGTGGGCAAGTCTTCTATTTGCATAATCGGGTTGAAGACATGGATCAAGTAGCTAATCAAATTCAGGCTTTGGTCCCTGACGCTAGAATTGCGACTGCTCATGGTCGGATGAATGAGACGCAAATGGAAGGTGTCATCTCGGATTACTTAGCAGGTGAATACGATGTTTTGGTAACGACGACAATCATTGAAACCGGTGTCGATATGCCTAATACCAATACCTTAGTAGTGGAAAATGCTGATCGTTATGGCTTGTCGCAACTTTATCAAATTAGAGGACGTGTCGGCAGATCCAATCGTGTTGCATATGCGTACTTGATGTATCGCCCTAATAAGGTATTGACTGAGGTCGGCGAACAACGTTTGGAAGCTGTTAAGAACTTTACGGAATTAGGTTCAGGCTTTAAGATTGCTATGCGTGATTTGTCAATCAGAGGTGCAGGTAATTTATTGGGTAAGCAACAACATGGATTCATCGACTCAGTTGGTTTCGATCTCTATACCCAAATGTTAAATGATGCAGTTGCTAAAAAACGTGGTCATACTAAGGCTGAAAAGACTAACTCTGAACTTAATTTGGCTTTGGAAGCTTACTTGCCAGAAGATTACATCAGCGATCAACGTCAAAAAGTTGAGTTATATAAACGAATTCGTCAGATTGATTCCTTGGAGAATTATCAAGAAGTTAAATCAGAATTATTGGATCGCTTCGGAGAATATCCCCAAGAGGTCGCTAATTTGTTAGATGTTAGTTTATTGAAGAATTCGTTCGATGAATCTTTGGTAAAGAGTGTCATTATGCGAAATAATAAGATAACAATTAAGTTTTCACAAAAAGCCGGTGACTATTTAACCGGTGATTTAGTCTTTAAATTCTTGAGTAATACGACCATGAAAGCTAAAGTCAACAATAAAAATGGTGAATTTATGATTATTTTAGATGCTGACAGCGTCAAAAAAGATGATTGGTTCGACCAGTTAAAAGTATTTGCTCAAAAAATGGCTAAAGGTTTCGACAAATTAAAGAAAGAAAAAATTAAAAACTAATATGCAAAAAGAAGTGTCACGAGCGATTAAGGGGACATGGATCTTGACGGTTGCCTCATTATTTTCTGAATTATTGAGTGCAATCTATCGGATTCCGTTACAAAATATTGTAGGTGATCGGGGATATTTCATCTATCAACAAGTTTATCCAATCTATGGTATTTTTTCCGTGTTGGCACTATCAGGATTACCGGTCGTGCTTTCAAAGACCTTTGCTCAGCAAAAGAATATTTCTTCTAAGAATCATTTGCTGAAAAAAACTTTTGTTGGTTTGCTGATATCCTGTGTTGTCGTTACGGGGTTATTGTGGATGTCTTCAAGATACTTGGCATTTTTAATGGGAGACCCCAGGCTTTATTTGGAAGTAAGAGCTGTTTCTTTAACATTTTTATTAGTTCCATTTGAAGCTAGTTTGAGAGGCTATTTTCAAAGTGATCTGTTGATGACACCTAGTGCCATTTCTCAAGTTTCGGAACAATTTTTAAGAATTGTTGTTATTATTGTCAGTGCCTTAATGTTTGGACATGGATTAATTGATGTTTATAACATGGGAACTTTGGCTAATTCGGGTGCCTTTATTGGTGGAATTTTAGCTGTAATGATTTTACTAGGTACTTTTGTGAAATATCGCAAACGAATGCTGCAAGATGACAAGCGTGATAACACGATAAGATTAGAGCACGGATTGGCTTTAGAAATCGTTTTGATTGTATTTTTTACAGGGATCACGATTTTTTATCAATTCATTGATTCATTTTCGATGTTGCGACTATTGATGCATTTTGGAATGTCACTAGATCAAGCCGAAATTCAAAAGGGAATTTTTGATCGAGGACAACCCTTATTGCAGCTAGGAATAGTTATTTCCTTGTCATTTGTTTCAACCATCATGCCCCAATTAAGGGAAAAGAACCGTTTAAAACAAAATAAGAAGACAATCTCTAAGATGGTTCGAGTTTGTCTGTGGTTATCGGTAGCAGAGACTGCTGGTTTAATTGCTCTGATGCCCCAGATCAATACGATGTTGTTTACTAATACAAGTGGCTCATTAACTTTGAGCATCTATATGTTGTCAATCGTAATAGTTTCTTTTATTAATTTATTAGTAGCAGTTACTAGTGGCGATGATGAGAAGAATATCCATAAGTTGGTACTTTTTTTGATGTCACTGGTAGTTAAAGTGGCTTTAAATATTATTTTAGTACCAAAATTTGGCATTGCTGGAGCTGCCTTGGCTACGGTGTTTAGTGAGTGCGTGATTTTGTTTGGAATTTTGATTATTTATAATTTTAATCGGGATTTCTTATCTCTAGATAAGGCTTTCATCATTAATTTGTTAAAAGCTGGCGTAGTAATGGCAATTATTGTTAAAATTATAGTTGAGTTATTGTCAATTGGTTTTACTACGACAAGAATCAATAGTGTTTTGTTGAATGTAGTAGCAATTCCAATTGGAGCGTTTGTTTATTTGAAATTATCCAAGCATTGGAAAATGTTGACTAAACAAGAATGGGAAATATTACCCATGGGAAAATATCTTACTAAGATTATGAGAATAGAGGATTAAAAATGAGATTAGATAAGTATTTAAAAGTTACGAGAATTATTAAGAGAAGAACCGTCGCTAAAGAATTTGCTGATAACGGTCGTGCCACAATCAATGGACACGTTGCTAAATCTTCAAGTGAAGTTTCTATTGGCGATGTAATTGAATTGCACTTTGGTGAAAAAACAATGAAAGTTAAAGTTCTTAACATCAAAGAAACAACTAAGAAGAATGATTCCGCCGACATGTATGAGGAAGTTTAAATTAAATAATTAGAATTGGATTAAAATTGCTGATTTTATTATTCAAATAGTTGCTTAAACTTGTTATACTCAAAGTAATCATTTCTAGGGGAGTAGTGGTATGGAAGTACATAAACTAAATTCAAATGTTTCCGTTTTAAAGCCTAAACAGTCGCAAACACCTCCGTCACCCAAGCCTAATAATTACGTCAAGAAAGTTCATCGTCGACGTATCGCAGTGATCGGAATTGTTTTTGCAATTATCATGGTTGTATTTGGCGTTCAAATTTTTAATGCGCATCGAACATATGCCAACACAATGGAACAAATTGAAGTTAGTAAAACGAAGCTGAATAAGCAAAAGTCACTGCAGAGTGATTTAAAACTTGAAGTAAGTCAGCTTCATGATACGAGTTACTTGGAAAAGTATATTCGCGAAAAGTACATGTATAGCAAACCGGGCGAACAAGTATATAATTTGCCCAACGATGTTAAAACCACTACGATTCAAAAATAGGGAAAGGAATTTTTTTTAATTAGATGACAGTCGAAGTAGGAGCTAAAACAGAAGGTAAGGTTACTGGAATTACAAACTTTGGGGCATTCGTTGACCTAGGAGAAGGACAAAGCGGAATGGTACATATCAGTGAAATCGCTGATGGTTACGTTAAGGATATTCACGATGTACTTAGTGTTGGAGATACCGTAAAGGTTTTAGTTCTTAATGAAAGAAATCATAAAATTGCACTTTCGATCAAGCAGGCTTCTGATAAACCAAAGCCTAAGTATCATGCACATCATTCTCATGAAAGAAACGAACATAAATCTCACAAACCCGAAAGCTTTGACGATATGATGTCAGGCTTCATGAAGGAAAGTGAAGAGCGATTGAGTACGATTAAGAAAAATACTGAAGGAAAACGTGGCGGCCGTGGTGGTCGTCGTAGCTAATTTTAAAAAGAATAAAAACTCACCACAAAACAGTTAGCTTAACTGTAAGAAGTGGGACATGATGTTCGACTTTTGAGCATTCAAGCAAATATCCGTGGTAATCGTTGTTGTGGTTATCACGGATATTAATTTTAAGACGGTAATTATGTTTTGTTAGTTAAGTTTGATTAAGGAAGATCAATGGAGTTAGATAATAAAGTTTTAAATACAGTGAAAAAAGTTTTGAAAAAATATAATGCGAGAAGAGTTCTAGTGGCCGTTTCCGGTGGCGTCGATTCGATGGTATTGTTAAATATCATTGGGCAATTGTTGCCAAAGACTGAATTTGGAGTGGTCAATGTAGATCATGATCTTCGCCCAGAAAGTGCTGATGAAGTGGCTTTTGTCCAAGACTTTTGCGCCAAGAATGAATATCAATTCTTTACGACTAAGTGGATGAATAAACCACAAGATAATGTAGGGATGGAGGCTTCTGCTCGTCAATTTCGCTATGGTTTCTTTAAAGAAATTATGCAATCTAATAATTTTGACACTTTATTGACAGCTCATCATGCCAACGATTTAGCTGAAAATATTTTGATGAAGCTAATTCGTTCAGGTAACGCCTATGAAGTCGTTAGTTTAAAGCAGCAACGTCCATTTGCCAATGGTCAAATCGTACGTCCGTTATTAGATTTTGCTAAGTCTGATATTACTGTTTTAGCTGATATCCATGATATTCATCATGTTCAAGATCAAACTAATTTTAGTAATATAACCTTGCGCAATCGATTGCGAAACAATATTTTCCCAGAGTTACAAAAAGAAAACGGGCAAATGTTAACGCACTTCAATTTCTTTGAACGGCAATTGATTGCCTTATTAGATCTTGCCAAAAGTAAATTCAAAGAAATAGAAGAAGCTATGCAGGTTTCAAATGTTGACCAGCAAGTTATCGGTTTAATTAATCCCGTTCGGATACTAGATTATGATCAGCAAAATTTGTTTTGGGGCAACTTTTTTACTAAACAACATTTTGAAATTGCTATTAGTAATCGACAGATTGATGAAATCGTGGGAATCGTTTCAGGGAATGAAGCCAATGCTTCAATCGATTTAGCTGATTCTTGGCAATTTATTCGTAGTTACGATAAATTTGTGATAAAGAAATCACAGCCAATGGAACGAAGTGCGGTTTCAGTTACATTAGGACAAGAAATCAATTTTATTCAAAAGAAATTTACTTTGACGGCTAATAATACAGACTTTAGTTTAACAACCGATTGGATTCCGAAAACAATTACTTTAAGAACGCGTCGTGATGGTGATAAATTATTGATAGCTGATGGACAACATCAGAAGTTGAGCAAGAGATTTATAAACAAAAAGATACCTGAATATAAACGAGATAATTATTTAGTTTTATTATTTGATAATCAGATAGTTTGGGTTGAAAAAATTTACAATATGAGTGATTATTTAAAAAAAGGTAATAATCACTACAAAATAAAACTTGATTGAGGTAAGAGAATGAATTCAGATATTGAAAAAGTTTTGGTCTCTGAAAAAGAAATTGACAAAACTATTCAACGTTTAGGAAAAGAACTAACAAAAGAGTATCAGGACAAGAATCCACTATTTGTCTGTGTTTTACGTGGTGCAGCAATGTTTATGATGGATTTAGTTAAAAGTCTAGATTTTAAAATGGAATATGACTTTATGGATGTTTCAAGTTATGGCGGGGAAAATACTGTCACAACTGGTGATGTTCGAATAATTAAAGATCTAGATACTTCTGTACGTGGTCGTGATGTCGTTATTGTTGAAGACATCATTGATACTGGGTACACTTTGGATCGTTTGGTGGAATTATTTGAATCACGACATGCAAACTCAATTAAGTTAGTTTCGTTCTTGGACAAACCGGCTCGACGCGTTAAGCACGTTGATGTTGACTATATTGGTGTTCAAATACCAGACGAGTTTGTTGTTGGTTATGGGATGGATTATGATGAACATTATCGTAATTTACCTTATGTTGGTATATTAAAACCAGACATATATAGTACAAAATAATTAAGATAGAGTTACAATTATTATTGTGTTACTGTTCGCCAATGTTACAATATGTAACGTCTAAGTAATTTAGGAGGAAATGTATGAAAAATAATCGAAATAGGTTAATTAATAATAGCCTGTTTTACATCTTGCTCTTTGTTGTTTTGGTTCTTGCAGCAAGTTGGTTTGCTGGTGGTCAGTCCTCAGACCAAACAAAGACATTAAGCCAAGACCAATTCATCACACAATTAAAGCAAGGCAAAGTGAAGAATTTCAAATTAGAACCTATTGGGGGAGCTTATCAAGTAACTGGTGAATACAAGAAAGCTCAAAAAGCTAAAACTACACGTTCAGTGTCACTATTTAGCCGTGCTCAATCAAGTACTTCTAGTGAAGTAACTTCATTTAGCTCAACTGTTTTGCCTAACAATGATACGTTAAAGAGAATAAATAACGCCGCTATGGCTGAGGGAGTTAAGACTACTGCTGCTCCCAAGTCACAATCAGGTCAATGGATCTCATTAATCTTAACGGTTATTGTTCCCTTTGCATTGTTCTTCTTTATAATCTTTGCAATGATGGGCCGTGGAGGCCAAGGTGGTGGCGCAAATCGTGTCATGAACTTTGGTAAATCCAAGGTCAAACCAGAGGATCCTAAGAAAAATAAAGTTAGATTCTCTGATGTTGCTGGTGCTGAAGAAGAGAAACAAGAACTTGTTGAAGTTGTTGAATTCTTAAAAGATCCTAGGAAATATGTTTCCTTAGGTGCCAGAATACCGGCAGGTGTCTTACTTGAGGGTCCTCCCGGGACTGGTAAAACTTTACTAGCTAAGGCTGTTGCTGGTGAAGCTAAGGTTCCATTTTATTCTATCTCTGGTTCAGATTTCGTTGAAATGTTCGTTGGTGTTGGTGCATCACGTGTTCGTGACTTGTTCGAAAATGCAAAAAAAGATGCTCCATCAATCATCTTTATTGATGAAATTGATGCCGTTGGACGTCAACGTGGTTCTGGTACCGGTGGCGGTGGTAACGATGAACGTGAACAAACTCTTAACCAGTTATTGATTGAATTGGATGGATTTACTGGTAATGAGGGTGTCATCGTTATGGCTGCTACTAACCGTTCTGATGTGCTTGATCCGGCTTTACTACGTCCAGGTCGTTTTGACAGAAAGATTCTTGTCGGTCGTCCAGATGTTAAGGGTCGTGAAGCAATCTTGAAAGTTCATGCTAGAAATAAACCATTTACAGATGATGTTGACTTACATGCTATTGCTCAACAAACTCCAGGCTTTGCTGGTGCTGATCTAGAAAACTTGCTTAACGAAGCTGCCTTGGTTGCTGCTCGTCGTGGCAAGCAAAAGATTGATTCAACAGATCTTGATGAAGCTGAAGATCGTGTTATTGCTGGTCCTGCTAAGAAGAATCGTGTTATTCCACAAGAAGAACGTCACACGGTTGCTTATCACGAAGCTGGACATGCTCTGATTGGTTTAGTTTTAAGTGATTCTCGTGTCGTTAGAAAAGTTACGATTGTTCCTCGTGGTCGTGCTGGTGGTTATGCCATCATGCTTCCTAAGGATGATCAAAACCTTGCAACTAAGAAAGAATTGAATGAACAAATTACTGGTTTGCTTGGTGGACGTACAGCAGAAGAAATTATCGTTGGACAACCTTCATCCGGTGCCTCGAATGACTTTGAGCAGGCTACTCAAATTGCTCGTACTATGGTTACTGAATATGGTATGACTGATCGTTTAGGAACAGTTCAACTTGAAAAGAATGGTCAACCATTTAGTGGCGGTAATTATCGTCAATTACCTTCTTATTCAGAAGATACAGCTAAATTAATTGATCAAGAAGTTAAACGAATTATTGATGAAGATCACGAACGTGCCCGAGAAATTATTGAGACACATCGTAAACAGCATAAGATTATTGCTGAGGCTCTATTGAAGTACGAAACACTTGATGAAAAGGAAATCTTGAGCTTGTACAATACAGGTAAGATGCCTGCCAATGATGCAAACCAAGAATTTCCAAGTGAAAGTGCTGCAACCTTTGAACAAGCAAAAAAGGCTGCTGAAGCAAAGGATGCTGAAAAGCAAAAGACAGAAGGAACATCGAATGATGATTCTGAGAATAAGTCTGACAAGTCAAATGATGAGAATCTTGATGAGACAGTTTATCCTTCAGAAAAAGACGCAACTAAGACATCTGATGAAAATAGTACGACTGACGAAACTAAGTCAGAAGATACTACTTCGACACCAGATGAAAACAAGTCGTCAAATCAATCTGATGATTCATCTGATAACAAAGATAATAATGATTAATAAAAAAGAGCGACTCGTATGAGTCGCTTTTTTGAACGGAGGAACTATGAGCGATAATTTAACCAAAGCAGTTTCTAAAGATGGAAAGTTTAGAGTCTATGTTGTTAACGCAACTCAAACAGTTCAAGAAGCTCAAAAAAGACATGATACTTGGAGAAACTCCAGTGCTGCTCTAGGTAGGACAATGATTGGATCAATTTTAGTTGCCACATCGACTCTAAAAGAAGATGAGCTTCTAACGACTCGTATTCAAGGTGGTGGTCCCGTTGGTGCCATCGTAGTTGATGCGGATGCTAAAGGAAATACCAAGGGATATATTACTAATCCTCATGTTAGTTTGAAAGCTCGTGAAGATGGGCACATTGATGTTAAGTCAGCTGTCGGTGATAAGGGTACTTTGAGTATCACTAAGGATTTGCATTTAAAAGAACCGTTTACCGGTGAGGTTCCTTTGGTATCTGGTGAGATTGGAATGGATTTCGCCTACTATATGGCTAAGTCTGAGCAAATTCCGTCAGCTATCGGTGTTTCAGTTTTTGTGGAACCAAATGAACAAGTTGGTGCTGCCGGAGGTTTTCTGGTTCAAACAATGCCAGGAGCAACTGATAAAGATATTAGTAAAATTGAGGCTAATTTAAAAATTGTTCCGAACTTGTCGACACTTCTAAACGAAGGTTTAACCAATGAAGAAATTTTGGACAAGATTATGAACGGCTTGGACATGAAAGTGCTTGATAATATGCCAGTTCAATTTAAGTGCGATTGTTCTAAAGAAAGATTCTCTAAATCGTTAGGAACATTAGCAACTAAAGATCTTCAATCCATGATTGATGAAAATCATGGAGCCGAGGCAGTTTGTAAGTTCTGTAACAATAAATATGAATTTAGTGAAGCCGATTTGAAAAAAATCATTGCCGAAAAAAACTAGCTACATTTGCCATATGAATGAATAGTTTGTTATTATTGCAAGTTGTAATAGAAAAACAGAGGTAGAATGATGGAATGGAAAATCGGCAATGTGACAATTCCTAATCAGATTGTTGTAGCCCCAATGGCTGGTATTACTAATTCAGCTTTTAGAGTTACTGCTCGTGAGTTTGGGGCTGGATTAGTTGTCTGCGAGATGATCAGTGATCAAGGCATTAAATACCATAATGAGAAAACATTAGGTATGATGTTTGTCGATCCTAAAGAACATCCAGTAAGCATTCAGATCTTCGGCGGTTCAATCGAATCGTTAGTTCAAGCTGCAAAATATGTTGATACAAATACTGGTGCTGATATTATTGATATTAATATGGGTTGTCCAGTAAAAAAGGTAACTAAGACTGGTGCCGGTTCTTATTGGTTAAGAGACCCTGATCAATTATATAAGGCAGTTAAATCTGTTAGTTCGGCGATAAAAAAGCCGCTAACTGTAAAAATGAGGACTGGCTGGGATGATGATCATATCTTAGCTGTTGAGAATGCTCTAGCCGCCCAAGAAGGTGGAGCTTGCGCAATTGCGATGCATGGTCGCACTAAGGCTCAGATGTATAAAGGACATGCTAACTGGGATATTTTACATGAAGTGGCCCAAAATGTTTCGATTCCTTTTGTGGGAAATGGTGACATAAAAACGCCTCAGGACGCTAAAATGATGATTGAAGATGTTGGCGCTGATGCAGCAATGGTTGGTCGAGCTGTTCTAGGTAATTTGTGGCGTTTGAATGCGATGAATCATTATTTAGAAACTGGAGAATTGCTTCCTGAACCAAGTGTTGCAGAAAAAATTAATATAGCTAAACTTCAACTCCAACGTCTGGTAGACTTAAAAGGTGAGCATGTTGGTGTTCCAGAATTTCGTCAACAGGCAGCATATTATCTAAGGGGAATTCCCCACGCTGTCAGGACACGTGCTAAAGTGATGGAAGAAGATACATTATCTGAAGTGTTTGACACATTAGATCAATTTGTTGAAAGTTACGAAAAACGAGAAGCGAGATCTTCAAAAATTTCGTAGACAGGGGGAAAAATTTTGAGTAACGAAAATAAGAAAAAGCAACCAACAAAAGAAGATATAAAGAAGAAGAGAGTCATGAATGATCAACTAAGGGTCAGACGTGAAAAGCTTCAAGAACTTTATGATGAAGGTGTCGATCCATTCGGCTCCAGATTTGAAAGAACGGCTCTAGCCCAAGAAATTCATGACAAGTATGGTGACGAGAACAAAGAAGTCCTTGAAGAACAGGATTTACCAGTCGTTATTGCTGGCCGTATGATGTCTAAACGTGGTAAAGGTAAAGTTGGTTTTGCCGATATCCGTGATAGAAGTGGCAAGATTCAAATTTATGTACGTAAAGACGTTGTTGGTGAGGAAAATTATCATATCTTCAAACGTTCTGATATTGGTGATCACCTAGGTATTCATGGTGAAATTATGAAAACTGATATGGGTGAGTTGACTGTTAAAGCTACTCACGTCACAATGCTTTCTAAGTCATTGCGTCCATTGCCGGATAAATTCCACGGTTTGACTAATGTTGAACAGATTTATCGTCAAAGATATTTGGACTTAATTGCTAATCAAGATAGTTTTGACCGCTTTAAGAAGCGTACTAAAATTATCTCAGCTATTCGTGAATATTTGGATGGCGAAGGTTTCATGTCAGTTGAAACTCCTGTCTTGAATACTCAAGCTGGTGGTGCTAGTGCTAGACCATTTATCACACACCACAATGCTTTGGATATGCAAATGTACCTTCGTATTGCGCTTGAATTGCCGCTTAAGCGATTGATTGTTGGTGGTTTTGAGCGAGTTTATGAAATTGGTCGAGCTTTCCGTAATGAAGGATTGGATACACAACATAATCCTGAATATACTTCATTGGAAACATACGCAGCTTATTGGGATATGACAGATGTTATGAAAGAAGTCGAAGGACTTTTCAGACATGCTGCTCAAAAAGCCAATGGTACGCAAAAGGTAACTTATCAAGGTGAAGAAATTGATTTAAGCAAGCCTTTTAAACGTATTAAGATGGTCGATGCTATTAAAGAACAAACTGGTATCGACTTCAGTCAAGATATGGATCTTGAACAGGCTAGAAAACTAGCTGATGAAAAAGGTGTTCATTACGAAGACTTCTGGGGTGTTGGTCACATTATCGCTGAATTTTTCGAAGAATTCGTTGAAGATACTCTTAAAGAACCTACTTTTGTTTATGAGTATCCTCTTGAAGTTTCTCCATTAGCTAAGAAGAATAAGGAGAACCCAACTTTCACCGATCGTTTCGAAGTTTATATTTTAGGTCATGAGTTTGGTAATGCCTTTACTGAATTAAATGATCCTATTGATCAGAAACAACGTTTCGAAGCCCAAGCTGCTGAGCGTGAAAAGGGTAATGATGAAGCTGAACATATTGATAACGACTTTGTCGAAGCTATGGAATATGGTATGCCACCAACAGGTGGACTAGGAATTGGTGTTGATCGTTTAGTAATGCTATTAACAGATGCACCATCAATTCGTGATGTTATTCTGTTCCCAACCATGAGACCAGAGGATAATGCAGATAATGAAGAATAATAATTAAATGAAGTCAGACTAATGAGTCTGACTTTTTTTGTAGCATTTTTCAAAATATTTAAGCGATAAACTATTTTAAAATGGTTAATTAAATTATTTTCAAAATAGTCTAAATTTTTTGTTGACAGTTTTTATAATCGAAAGGTATACTTATATAGTTGTTTCAAGCGAGAAACACTATGGAGGATTAGCTCAGCTGGGAGAGCATCTGCCTTACAAGCAGGAGGTCACAGGTTCGATCCCTGTATCCTCCATTAAGCATTTTGCTTAATGGTTCTTATCTATATGATCGGTCTTGCAAAGAGATTGGTTATTGTGTATTATGTTAGATGTCGTTTGACATAATGCCGACTTAGCTCAGTTGGCAGAGCATCTGTCTTGTAAACAGGGGGTCGGAGGTTCGAATCCTCTAGTCGGCATAGCCATAATGCGGAAGTAGTTCAGTGGTAGAACATCACCTTGCCATGGTGGGGGTCGCGGGTTCGAATCCCGTCTTCCGCTTAGAGAAAGAATTCGGGAAATAGCTCAGCTTGGCAGAGCATCACGTTCGGGACGTGGGGGTCGCAAGTTCGAATCTTGTTTTCCCGATTTCTAAATAAGTTTAAAAGGTAATTAATTCTGAAATGAATTAGTTGCCTTTTTTAGTTCTCTAAAATTAATTTCAGAATGTAAATCTGATTAGAGTATATAAATGGTCTGAATGTGTTAGGATTCTAATTGAAGGTGGTTAATTGTATTATTTGTTTCCTTGTATAAGATAAATTAATTGCTTTTTTTTGAAACATAATTATACTTTCTAATCAGACACTTAAAAAGTAGAGGTAACATTAATGGACAAAGTATTTACCGAAAGCGCCAAAAATGCACTTGTTTTAGCTCAAGAGCAAGCCAAGGCATTTCACCATAATGCCGTTGGTACCGAACATATTTTACTTGGGTTAGTAATGGAAAATGATGGTATTGCCGGTATTACTTTGAGAGATCTAGCTGTAAGTGATCAAGATGTTGAAGAGGAGATTGAACATCTGACAGGTTATGGAGATGTCTCATCTAATACTGCTAAGGGAATTTATTTGCCTTATTCTCCTAAGGGACAATTGATTTTAAGCAATGCAGAGGAAGATTCTAACGTTTACAAAGCCAATCGTATTGGTACCGAACACATTTTGTTGGCAATTCTTGATGATGCTGATAATTTAGCTAATCGAATTTTGGTTAACTTAGGATTGAGTCTAGCTAAGACTAAGTCGTTGTTATTAAGCAAAATGGGAATGTCAAACAAAGCTGCGCGTCGTGGTTTTGCAGCCAATTTAACTAATAAGCAAAAGAGTCAACAAGCTCAGGGTACACCTACTTTGGATTCATTGGCTCGTGACTTAACTAATTTGGCCCGTGAAAATCAAATTGATCCAGTGATCGGACGTAAAAAAGAAGTTGATCGAACGATTCAAATCTTGAGTCGTCGGACTAAAAATAATCCTGTTCTAGTGGGTGAACCTGGTGTTGGTAAAACTGCTATTGCTGAAGGATTAGCCATTGCTATTATTAAAAAAGAAGTTCCACTAGACATGCAGGGCAAACGGATTATGATGCTCGATATGGGTTCGCTTGTTGCGGGTACTAAGTATCGTGGTGAATTTGAAGATCGTTTAAAGAAAATTATCAAAGAAATTTATGAAGATAAACATGTCATTCTCTTTATTGATGAATTGCATACATTGATTGGAGCCGGTGGTGCTGAAGGAGCAATTGATGCTTCAAATATCTTGAAACCCGCTTTAGCACGTGGTGAATTGCAATTGATTGGTGCAACAACTTCTAATGAATATCAAAAATATATTGAAAAAGACACAGCCTTAGAACGTCGTTTTGCTAAAGTTTACGTTGAAGAACCTAGTGCTGAAGACTCAGTTCAAATTTTGAAGGGTCTACGTCCTAGATATGAACAACATCACAATTTAACAATTTCTGATGAGGCTGTTGAGGAAGCAGTTCGTCTTTCCACTCGTTATCTGACTAATCGTTTCCTTCCTGATAAGGCTATTGATTTGATGGATGAGGCTTCAGCTAAAGTTAGAATTCATAATGTATCAAAGAATAATAAGCTTGAAGAATTAACTGACCAATCCATGAAATTAATGGATGATAAGAATAATGCTATTCTTGATCAAGATTTTGAAAAAGCAGCTAAGCTTCGTGAAGAACAACAAAATCTACAAGCTAAAATTACTAAATTAGAGAATAAAAAATCCACACAAAAGAAACCAGTTGTTGGTGCTGACGATATTGCGGAAGTTATCGCCGAATGGACTGGTGTTCCAGTTAAACAGATCACACGTAAGGAAAGCGAAAAATTGCTTAACCTTGAAAGTGAATTGCATAAACGCGTTATTGGACAGGACAATGCAATTAATGCTGTTTCTCGTGCAATCCGTCGGGCCAGAAGTGGAATGAAAGATCCTAATCGCCCAATTGGTTCATTTATGTTCTTAGGACCTACTGGTGTAGGTAAGACAGAATTAGCTAAGTCGATTGCGGAAGTAATGTTTGGTTCAGAAGACAATTTAATCCGTGTCGATATGTCTGAGTACATGGAACAATACAGTACTTCAAAATTGATCGGTTCTGCTCCAGGTTATGTAGGATTTGATGACGGTGGACAATTGACTGAAAAAGTTCGTAATGAACCATATTCAGTTGTATTGCTTGATGAAGTTGAAAAAGCTCATCCTGATGTCTTCAATATCTTGCTACAAGTATTGGACGACGGTATTTTGACTGATGCCAAGGGTCGTAAAGTTGATTTTAGAAATACAATCATTATTATGACTTCTAACTTGGGTGCTAGATCACTTGAAGAGGATAAGTCAGTCGGTTTTGGCGCAAAAGATGTTCACGATGACTTCAAGGAAATGCAAGAACGAATCAATGCCGAATTGAAACGCTTCTTCCGTCCTGAATTTTTGAATAGAATCGACGAAACAATCGTCTTTAAGTCACTCAACAAGGAACAATTGAAGGATATTGCTAAGATTATGAGTAATAACTTGAGAAAACGACTTGCTGAAAGAGAAATTAAGTTAGTTATCACACCTACGGCTTATAGCGATTTAGTTAAAGATGGCTATAATCCAGAGTATGGTGCTCGTCCGATGAGAAGAACGATTCAACGTGAGATTGAAGATCCTGTTAGTGAACAATTGTTGATGGGACATGTCAAAGCTAAAGACTCAATCAAAGTTGGTTCTAAGAAGGGCAAGCTGACCGTTACAGTTGAAAGCCCTAAAGATAAAAAAGTTTTGACTAATCAAAAATAGAGAACTTGACTGTTGACATAAAGAGTGTATGAGTGTATTATTTCTTTTGAGATTCATAGTTCAAATTGCAGATCGCGATCTATTGTCCGTGATTATGCTAAATATAAAAACACAAAAATAGATTTTTGATTCTATTTTTGGTTTTTTTTTGCCTAAAAATAGCTTTTAAAACCGTTTTCAAGCAAAATGTAATCAAATTGTAATATTTGAGGTCTGGATTTGAACAAAATATATGTTGAGGTGAAAAATTTGACTTATCATAACGTTAATTATGGTGCACACCGTGTTCGTCGTAGTTATGCAAAGATCAAGGAAGTACTTCCACTGCCAAATTTGATTGACATTCAAACAAATTCTTATAAATGGTTCTTAGATGAAGGACTAAAAGATATGTTTGATGACATTATGCCAATTGATGACTTTGCGGGAAACCTTTCTTTGGAATACGTCGGTTACAAGTTACTAGAACCAAAATATACCGTTGAAGAAGCAAGACAACATGATGCTAATTTCTCGGCACCATTGCATGTAACATTAAAATTGACTAATCATGAAACTGGCGAAATTAAGACACAAGATGTTTTCTTTGGCGATTTCCCAATCATGACAGAGCAAGGAACTTTCATCATCAACGGTGCTGAACGTGTAATTGTTTCTCAATTAGTACGTTCACCTGGTATTTATTACAATCAAGATACAGATAAAAATGGCCGTGAAAACTATGGTACAACTGTTATTCCTAACCGTGGTGCTTGGTTGGAATTTGAAACAGATGCTAAAGGATTAGGCTATGTAAGAATTGATAGAACTAGAAAACTACCTATTTCTGAATTAGTTAGAGCTTTAGGATTTGGTAGCGATTCTGAAATTCTTGATATTTTTGGTGAAAATGACACATTGAATTTGACTCTTGAAAAAGATGTTCATAAAGATACAAATGATTCACGTGTTGAAGAAGCTTTAAAAGATATTTATGAAAGACTCCGTCCTGGTGAACCCAAGACTGCAGATAGTTCTCGTTCATTGCTATATGCTAGATTCTTTGACCCACGTAGATATGATTTGGCTCCTGTTGGTCGTTATAAGATCAATAAGAAATTAAATCTTAAAACAAGACTTTTGAATAAGACATTAGCTGAAACATTGGCTGATCCTGATACAGGTGAAGTTATTTTAGCTAAGGACACACTTATTGACCGTGATGCAATGAACAAATTGAGTCCATATCTTGAAAAAGATGATTTCAAGATGGTTACTTTGACTCCTTCTGATGAGGGTGTTTTGACAGACCCAATTGCTGTTCAATCAATCAAGGTTTATTCAGAAGCTGATAATGAAAAAGTTGTTAATGTTATTGGTAACGGTCATATTCCGGAAGAAAACCGTACAATTACACCAGCTGACATTCTAGCTGGAATTAACTACTTCTTAAACTTGAAGGAAAACATCGGTACAACAGATGATATTGATCATTTGGGTAACCGTCGTATTCGTTCAGTTGGTGAATTATTGCAAAATCAATTCCGTATCGGTTTGTCACGTATGGAACGTGTTGTTCGTGAAAGAATGTCAATTCAAGATTCTGCAACTGTTACACCTCAACAATTGATCAATATCAGACCAGTTGTTGCTTCAATCAAGGAATTCTTTGGTTCATCACAATTGTCACAATTCATGGATCAAACTAACCCTCTTGGTGAACTAGAACACAAGCGTCGTCTTTCAGCCCTTGGACCTGGTGGTTTGACTCGTGATCGTGCTGGATATGAAGTTCGTGATGTTCACTATACTCACTATGGTCGTATGTGTCCTATTGAAACTCCTGAAGGCCCTAATATCGGACTTATCAATAACTTGGCTTCATACGCTATTATTAACAAGTATGGTTTCATCGAAACACCATATCGTCGTGTTTCATGGGGAACTCATAAGGTAACTGATAAGATTGATTACTTGACTGCTGATGAAGAAGATAACTATGTTGTTGCTCAAGCCAATACACCATTGAATGATGATGGTTCATTTGCTGACAACACAATTTTGGCTCGTCACAAGGATGACAATATTGAAACGACTCCTGAAAAAGTCGATTACATGGATGTTTCTCCTAAGCAAGTAGTTTCTGTAGCTACTGCATGTATTCCTTTCTTGGAAAATGATGATTCTAACCGTGCCTTGATGGGTGCCAACATGCAACGTCAAGCTGTTCCTTTGATCAATCCACATGCACCATTTGTTGGTACTGGTATGGAATATATTGCTGCGCATGATTCTGGTGCTGCTTTGTTATCCCAAAATGATGGTGTTGTTGAATATGTTGATGCTAAAAAGATTACGATCAAGCGTGATGAAGATGGCACAACTGACGACTATAAGGTAACCAAATTCCGTCGTTCAAATAATGGTAAGAGTTACAACCAAAGACCTATCGTTCATAAGGATGAAAAGGTTAAGAAGGGTGACATTATCGCCGATGGTCCTGCAATGGAAAACGGTGAATTAGCCCTTGGACAAAATCCACTTATCGCCTTCATGACATGGAATATGTATAACTATGAAGATGCGATCGTTCTTTCAGAAAAATTAGTGCGTGAAGATGCTTATACTTCAATTCATATTGAAGAGTACGAATCAGAAGCACGTGATACAAAACTTGGACCTGAAGAAATCACTCGTGAAATTCCTAATGTTGGTGAAGATTCATTGAAGGATCTTGATGAATTCGGAATTATCCGTATTGGTGCTGAAGTTCGTGATGGTGATATCTTAGTTGGTAAAGTTACACCTAAGGGTGTTACAGAATTATCAGCTGAAGAGAGATTACTTCATGCAATCTTTGGTGAAAAGGCTCGTGAAGTTCGTGATACTTCACTTCGTGTACCACATGGTGGTGGCGGAATTATCCAAGATGTCAAAGTCTTCACTCGTGAAGCTGGTGACGAACTTGATCCCGGTGTTAACATGTTAGTTCGTGTTTACATTGCTCAAAAGCGTAAGATTCAAGTTGGTGACAAGATGTCTGGTCGTCATGGTAACAAAGGTACTGTTTCAATCGTTGTACCAGAGGAAGATATGCCATATATGCCAGATGGTACCCCAGTAGATATTCTTTTGAATCCAATGGGTGTTCCTTCTCGTATGAATATTGGACAAGTTCTTGATCTTCATTTAGGTATGGCTGCTAGAAAACTTGGTATCCACGTTACAACACCTGTTTTCGATGGTGTAAGTAATGATGAACTTTGGGATATTGTTAAAGAAGCCGACATGGATTCCGATGGTAAGTCGATCCTTTATGATGGACGTACTGGTGAACCATTTAAGAACCGTGTTTCTGTTGGTGTCATGTACTACTTGAAACTAGCTCACATGGTTGATGATAAGCTTCATGCTCGTTCAATCGGACCATACTCACTAGTTACTCAACAACCACTTGGTGGTAAAGCACAATTTGGTGGTCAGAGATTTGGTGAAATGGAAGTTTGGGCCCTTGAAGCTTACGGTGCTGCATATACACTTCAAGAAATCTTGACATATAAGTCTGATGATATTGTAGGTCGTGTGAAGACTTATGAAGCTATTGTTAAGGGTGAAAGTATTCCTAAACCTGGTGTTCCTGAATCATTCCGTGTTCTTGTCAAAGAATTACAAGCTTTGGGATTGGACATGAAAGTTCTAGATGCACATAAGAAAGAAATTGAACTTAGAGACATGGATGACGATGAAGACACAGTTAGTGTTGACGCTTTGTCTAAGTTTGCTAAGGAACAAGAACAAAAACGTGCTGAAGAAGAAGCTAAGAAGCTGGAAGCATCAAAGGATTCAACTGAAACTAGTACAAAATCAGAAAACTAGTTAAAACTTTAGGGAGGTTACCTTTTGATAGACGTTAATAAATTCGATAGTATGCAAATTGGTTTAGCATCTTCTGATAAGATTCGTAGTTGGTCTTATGGTGAAGTTAAAAAACCAGAAACTATTAACTACCGTACTTTAAAACCAGAAAAAGATGGTCTATTCGATGAAAGAATCTTTGGACCAACTAAAGACTGGGAATGTGCCTGTGGTAAATACAAACGTATCCGTTATAAGGGTATTGTTTGTGACCGCTGTGGTGTTGAAGTTACTCGTTCAAAAGTTCGTCGTGAACGTATGGCTCATATTGAATTAGCAGCCCCTGTATCACATATCTGGTACTTTAAGGGTATCCCATCACGTATGGGACTTGTTTTGGACATGAGCCCAAGAAACTTGGAAGAAGTAATCTACTTTGCATCATACGTAGTTATCGACCCAGGTGATACAGATCTAGAAAAGAAACAACTATTAACTGAAACAGAATATCGTAAGAAGCGTGAAGAATTTGGTAAGAAATTCGTCGCTGAAATGGGTGCCGAAGGTATCCGTGATCTTCTTAGACAAGTAGATATGGATGCTGAAGTTAAAGATTTACGTGAAAAATTAAAGACTGTTCAAGGTCAAAAACGTACACGTGCTATCAGACGTTTGGATATCCTCAGTGCTTTCCAAAAGTCAGGTAACAAGCCGGAGTGGATGATAATGGAAGCAATTCCCGTTATCCCACCTGATCTTCGTCCAATGGTTCAACTAGAAGGTGGCCGTTTCGCTACTTCCGATTTGAACGATTTGTACCGTCGTGTTATCAACCGTAACAACCGTTTGAAGAGATTGCTAGACTTAAATGCTCCTAACATCATTGTTCAAAACGAAAAGAGAATGTTACAAGAAGCTGTTGATGCCTTGATTGATAATGGTCGTCGTGGTCGTCCTGTTACAGGACCTGGTAACCGTCCATTGAAGTCACTTTCACATATGCTTAAAGGTAAGCAAGGACGTTTCCGTCAGAACTTACTAGGTAAGCGTGTTGACTATTCAGGACGTTCAGTTATTGATGTTGGACCTACATTGAAGTTCTATCAATGTGGATTACCTCGTGAAATGGCTTTGGAATTGTTCAAACCATTCGTAATGCATGAACTTGTTAAAAGAGAGATTGCTTCTAACGTTAAAAATGCTAGAAGAAAGATCGACAGACAAGATGATGACATCTGGGATGTACTAGAAGACGTTATCAAAGAACGTCCAGTATTATTAAACCGTGCCCCTACACTTCATAGACTTGGTATTCAAGCCTTTGAACCTGTATTGGTTGATGGTAAGTCAATTCGTTTGCATCCACTTGCTTGTGAAGCTTACAATGCCGATTTTGATGGTGATCAGATGGCTATCCATGTGCCACTATCAGACGAAGCTCAAGCTGAAGCACGTATGTTGATGCTTGCTGCTCACCATATCCTTGCTCCTAAAGATGGTAAGCCTATCGTTACACCTTCACAGGATGTTGTTTTAGGTAACTACTATCTAACAATTGAAACAAGACATATGACTGGTGAAGGTAAGATCTTCAAGGATTCAAATGAAGTTCAAACAGCACTTTTGAATGGTGATATTCATTATCATACAAGAATTGGTATCGCTGTTGACTCAATGCCTAACAAGCCATTCAAGGATGAACAAAGAGATAAAGTTATGATTACTAGTGTTGGTAAGGTAATCTTTAACGAAATTCTCCCAGAAGATTTCCCATACTTGAATGAACCAACTGATGATAACTTGAAGAATGGAGTTCCTGACAAGTACTTCTTAGGTAAGGGTGAAGACATTAATAAACGTCTTGATGATATGGACCTAGTAGATCCACTTAAGAGTGGTTACCTATCAGATATCATTGCTCAAATCTTTAAGATTTACCGTGTTCAAAGAACATCATCACTTCTTGATGATATGAAGGAATTAGGTTACACAATTTGTACATTATCTGGTTTAACAGTTGGTGTTACAGATGTTCCTAACTTAACTCAAAAACCTGAAATTATTGAAAAAGCCCATAAACAAGTTGCTTCAATTTCTAAGCAATTCCGTCGTGGACTTATCACAGATACTGAACGTCATGACCGTGTTATCAGTGTTTGGAACGATACAAAGGATGAGATTCAACAATTGTTGATTGATTCATTTGATCCTACCAACCCTATTTCAATGATGTCTGACTCTGGTGCCCGTGGTAACATTTCAAACTTTACTCAACTAGCTGGTATGCGTGGACTAATGGCTGCCCCTAATGGTGGTATGATGGAAATTCCTGTTCTTTCTAACTTCCGTGAAGGCCTATCTGTTATGGAAATGTTCATGTCAACCCATGGTGCTCGTAAAGGTATGACTGATACAGCTTTGAAGACTGCTAACTCAGGTTACTTAACACGTCGTCTAGTTGATGTTGCTCAAGATGTTATCGTTCGTGAAGAAGATTGTGGTACTGACCGTGGACTTGTTGTAAGTTCAATTATGGAAGGTACAGATATGATCGAACCATTGTATGACAGACTTGTTGGTCGTTATACACAAAAGACAGTTAAAGATCCTAAGACAGGTGATGTCTTGGTACCTCGTGGTGTCTTGATGGATGAAACAATTGCTCAAAAAGTTGTTGATGCTGGTGTTACTCATGTGACAATTCGTTCTGCATTTACATGTGATACAAAGCATGGTGTATGTAAGAAATGTTACGGTAGAAACCTTGCTACTGGTGAAGAAGTTGAAATTGGTGAAGCAGTTGGTACAGTTGCTGCTCAATCAATCGGTGAACCAGGTACACAATTAACTATGAGAAACTTCCATACCGGTGGTGTTGCTGGTGGTGACGATATTACTCAAGGACTTCCTCGTGTTCAAGAAATTGTTGAAGCTAGAAATCCTAAAGGTCTTGCCGTTATTTCAGAAGTTGATGGTACAATTACTGCCATCGATGAGAATCCAGCTGAACATACTAAGGAAATCACTGTTGAAGGTGATATCGATACTAGAACTTATAGTGTTCCTTATACATCAAGTGTTGCGGTTGCCGAAGGTGACCATGTCAAACGTGGTGGTAAGTTAACTACAGGTTCAATCGATCCTAAGGAATTGATCAAAGTTACAAACGTTCTACATACAGAAAACTACTTGCTTGCTGAAGTTCAAAAAGTTTACCGTATGCAGGGTGTTGATATCTCTGATAAGCATTTCGAGGTTATGATCAGACAAATGCTTAGAAAGATCCGTATTCTTGATCCTGGTGATACAGATGTATTGCCTGGTCAATTGATGGATATTTCTCAATTTACTGACCATAACCGTGAGACATTGTTCAATGGTGGAATTCCTGCTACTGGACGTCCTGTTCTTCTTGGTATTACTAAGGCTTCTCTTGAAACAAATAGTTTCTTGTCAGCCGCTTCCTTCCAGGAAACAACGAGAGTTCTTACTGATGCTTCAATTCGTGGTAAGAACGATCCACTTCTTGGACTTAAGGAAAATGTTATTATTGGTAAACTTATTCCTGCCGGTACTGGTATGGCTAAGTACAACCATATGGAACCTAAGAAGACTGGCCCTATGGCAGATAATTCTTTGAATGGTGCATACACAATTTCTGACATCGAAGCTCAAATGAAAGCTGAAGATGCAGCTAAATCAGAAAAATAATAATTTATAAGAAAGACGACCGTATTGGTCGTCTTTTTTTGTATAATGATGTTATTGACAATAATCTGGAGGTTAATATATTGCAAACGCAAGAATTATCTTATCAAGATACCAAGTTTACTTTAGATACGTATTGGTTAGATCCAATATCAGACTTTGAGAAACCAGTGGATCAACCACTAGCAATCATTTGTCCGGGGGGAGCATTTAAATTTCAATCCGACCGTGAAGCCCAACCAATTGCTATGAAATTCAATGCTTCAGGAATGCATGCTCTAGTTTTGCATTATCAATTGATTGAAAAGGATAAGGCTGTTTATCCTTTAGCTTTACAAGAAATGGCAACAACCTTGAATTGGTTGAAATCACAGAGTGAAACACATCATATTGATTTGAATAAAGTCGTTTTAGTAGGATTTTCAGCCGGTGGACATGTCGTAGCTAACTTCAATTCGATCATGTTGAATCCCGACGAAAGAAAAAAGATTTTTCCAGAAGAGCTCACAGTAGAACCAGCTGGTAATATTTTGAGCTATTCAGTTATTGATATGACGATCGGTTGGCCTAAGGACGAAGATTGGTCGATGAAGATCAGCCCAGATATTTATTACTGGCAAGCTCAAGAACATTTGACTAAGCATGGCAAACCAACCTTTATTTGGCAGACGGTTACTGATGATACGGTTCCAGTCATGAATTCAATTATTTATGCTCAAAAGATGGACCTTTTAGGGATTCCTTATGAAATGCACTTATTTGGTTCAGGCGGTCATGGATTATCCTTAGCAACTTATGTGACAAAGCACCCTGATGGTGGAGACTATAATGTTTATGACGCCAAATGGTGGGAATTATGTGTAAATTGGCTTAAATTGCAAAAGATTTTGCCAGAATTTTAAATGAAAAGATCAAGTAGATGATGCCCGTAGAAACAGTCAAATAGGGGATGAATCGAAATGATCTTTTTTTATTTACTAAGAATTTAAGAATGCAGAGAAAACAAGCTACAGTAACAATTGTTAATACAGTTGTTAAATTGAAAATTAACATTAGGATAGCAATTACTTCAATGTCGGCCAAGCCTAGTGGGTAAATTTTATTAAGAATCAAAAGAAGACCATATGTCAGTAATGCACTGACTAAATGTACTTTGGAGAAGTGCCAAATTATGGTTGGCAAACTTAGCCAATAAAAAATCGGATAAATGTAACCATAAAAAGAGTCAGCAAAGCCCAAAACAATCAACATTAATATTAGTGGTAAGTAACTGAGATTGTTGAAGTGGTAGGTTAGATAGATTAAGAACCCACCGCAAAATTCTTGTAATGGATTGTAAAAATTGATTTGCTTTTTACAACTGGAGCATTTACCATGAACTATGAAATAACCTACTATAGGGATAATTTCATACCATCGTAGAATTCTATGACAGTAATCACACATTGAACGTCTTGAATAGTTGATATTTGGGTAGTCTTGTGCAATTACTTTTAGAAAGGAGATAATGCAAGCTCCTAGGATGAAAACAATAATTTGTAAAAAAAGTTCCATTAAAATCACCTCGTTTAAAATTACGGGTAAATTGTGGATAACTTTTTGGAGATGTTACGTTGACATGGCTTTTTATAGATGGTATTCTAGTAGACGTGCTTTTATTGGCAGCAATATTAGTTTGTTTATTTAAATATAAGCTCATAACGTACGCCACTCATGTGGTTTATTATTTTACAAAAATATGAACCACCTGGATGTGTGTACTTAAATTTTTAGGAGGAACTTTGAATGCCTACAATTAATCAATTAGTTCGCAAAGGCCGTAAGTCAACAGTATCTAAATCAGATGCTCCTGCATTAAACTATGGCTACAATAGTATGAAGAAAGTTGCTACAAAGAACCCGGCTCCACAAAAACGTGGTGTTGCAACTCGTGTCGGAACAATGACACCTAAGAAACCTAACTCAGCTTTACGTAAGTATGCCCGTGTTAGATTATCAAACCTTATTGAAGTAACAGCATATATCCCAGGAATTGGTCATAACTTACAAGAGCATAGTGTTGTCCTTGTCCGTGGTGGACGTGTAAAGGATCTACCTGGTGTTCGTTATCACGTTGTTCGTGGTGCCTTAGATACAGCCGGTGTTGATGGACGTATGCAAAGTCGTTCAAAATATGGTGCTAAGAAGCCTAAGAAATAACATCAAATAAATCTATTTTAAAGAAATAATGTAATAACGGAGGAATTATTTATGCGTAAAGGTAGAGCTCCAAAACGTGATGTTTTGCCAGATCCAATGTACAATTCAAAGCTAGTAACTCGTTTGATTAACCACTTAATGTATGATGGTAAAAGAGGTACTGCTTCAACAATTTTATATCGTGCATTCGATATTATTAAGGATAAGACAGGTAACGAACCATTGGACGTGTTTGAAGAAGCAATGAACAATGTTATGCCTGTACTTGAAGTTAAGGCTCGCCGTATCGGTGGTTCTAACTATCAAATTCCTATCGAAGTTCGTCCTGATCGTCGTACTACTTTAGGTCTACGTTGGATCACAAGTTACGCTCGTCTACGTGGTGAACATACTATGGACGAACGTCTTGCAAACGAAATTATGGACGCAGCAAACAATACTGGTGCTGCTGTTAAGAAACGTGAAGATACACATAAGATGGCCGATGCTAACCGTGCATTCGCTCACTATCGCTGGTAGGATCTAGTTACTTAAACTAGTTAATTTGAGAGGAGAAACAATTTTTCATGGCTAATAAACGTGAATTCCCACTAGAAGATACCCGAAATATTGGTATCATGGCTCACATTGATGCCGGTAAAACTACAACTACTGAACGTATCTTGTACTATACTGGTAAAATCCATAAAATTGGTGAAACACATGATGGTGCTTCACAAATGGACTGGATGGCTCAAGAACAAGAACGTGGTATTACTATCACATCAGCTGCTACAACTGCTGAATGGAAGAACAACCGTATCAATATTATTGATACTCCCGGACACGTTGACTTCACAATCGAAGTTGAACGTTCACTCCGTGTTCTAGATGGTGCTATTACTGTTCTTGATGCTCAATCAGGTGTTGAACCACAAACAGAAAATGTTTGGCGTCAAGCTTCAACATATGGTGTTCCTCGTATTGTCTTTGTTAACAAGATGGATAAAATCGGTGCTAACTTTGACTACTCTGTAGAAACATTGCATGAAAGACTAGATGCTAACGCACATGCTATTCAAATGCCTATTGGTGCCGAAGACAAATTCGAAGGTGTTATCGACTTGATCGAAATGAAAGCCGATCTCTACGACGAAGATGAATTAGGTACAAAATGGGATACAGTTGATGTTCCTGATGAATATCGTGAAGAAGCTGAAAAGAGACGTGCTGAATTAGTTGAATCCGTTGCTGATGTTGATGATGACATTATGGACAAGTACCTTGAAGGTGAAGAAATCAGTAATGATGAACTTCGCTCTGCTATCCGTAAAGCAACAATCAACTTGAAGTACTTCCCAGTTCTTGCTGGTTCAGCCTTCAAGAACAAGGGTGTTCAAATGTTGATGGATGCAGTTGTTGATTACCTACCATCACCACTTGATGTACGTCCTTATAAAGCTACTGATCCTAAGGACAACTCAGAAGTTGAACTTATGGCTGATGACAGCAAGCCATTTGCTGGTTTAGCATTTAAGATCGATACTGACCCATTCGTTGGACGTCTAACATACATTCGTGTATATAGAGGCTCTCTAGAATCAGGTTCTTATGTCTTGAACTCAACAAAAGACAAACGTGAACGTGTTGGTCGTTTGCTACAAATGCATTCTAACCACCGTAAAGAGATCCCTGAAGTATTCTCAGGTGATATCGCTGCTGTTATCGGCTTGAAGAACACTACAACAGGTGATTCATTGACTGATACATCAGATCCATTAATTCTTGAATCATTGGATATTCCAGATCCAGTTATCCAAGTTTCTATCGAACCTAATTCAAAGGAAGATAGAGATAAGATGGATATCGCTATCCAAAAACTATCTGAAGAAGATCCTACATTCCAAGCTGAAACAAATCCTGAAACTGGTGAAACTCTTATCGCCGGAATGGGTGAATTGCACTTGGATATCATGGTTGACCGTATGAAACGTGAATTTAACGTTGCATGTAAGGTTGGTGAACCTCAAGTTGCTTATCGTGAAACATTTACACAACAAACAAGTGCTCAAGGTAAGTTCGTTCGTCAATCTGGTGGTAAAGGTCAATATGGTGATGTTTGGGTTGAATTTACACCTAATGAAGAAGGTAAAGGCTTCGAATTCGAAGACGCTATCGTCGGTGGTGTTGTTCCTCGTGAATACATCCCTTCAGTAGAACAAGGTTTGAAGGAAGCTATGGAAAACGGTGTTCTTGCCGGTTATCCATTGATCGATGTTAAGGCTAAGTTGTATGATGGTTCATATCACGAAGTCGATTCATCAGAAGCTGCCTTTAAGATTGCTGCTTCAATGGCTCTACGTAATGCATCTAAATCAGCTGGTGCTGTAATTCTTGAACCTATTATGAAGGTTGAAATTGTTACACCAGAAGATTACTTAGGTGATGTTATGGGACAAGTTACTGCTCGTCGTGGACGTGTTGAAGGAATGGAAGCACGTGGTAATGCACAACTTATCAATGCCTTCGTTCCACTTGCAGAAATGTTTGGTTACGCTACAACACTTCGTTCAGCAACACAAGGTCGTGGTACATTTACAATGACAATGGATCACTACGAAAAGGTTCCTAAGTCTATTCAAGCAGAAATTATTAAGAAGAATGGCGGAAACCCTGACGCTGAATAATTTTTAAAGATAAATAAAAACACAATAACAATTGTTATTGTGTTTTTTTATGTCCTTAAAATTCAAAAGACGAACGACTATTTTGACGCCGATAAACTGCAATTAGTAACGTTAAAGCAATAGCAACGAAAATTAACGCTTCGATAATAGTAAAGACATTATCAAGACTAGTAACTTTTCCAGTCATCAACTCGCCCGAGGTTGTAAAAGCTAAGGTATCTAACAATGTATGAAAGAATACAGGTAAATAGAAGAGATTAGTATACAAGTAGATTCCTGACATCAACAGTCCCATACCAAATGCAAAAATAACTTGATTGATGGTATTAGGTAAATCCTGACCAGCAGAAATATTACTCAAATGCAATAATCCAAAGCAAAGACTGCTAATTAAACTAGCCCAAAATATTTTGAAACGAAAGTTTTGAAAGACCGCCAAAAGAATTGTTAAAAAGGCGTATCTAAAGAGAAGTTCTTCAGCAATACCAGCTTCTAAGCCGCTTAGTAAGTATTCAATTTTAAAATTCACACCCTTGAAATTAAATGTATAAAAAGAACTGAATAAACTTTTTCCACCACTATAAGCATTCCACAATGAGAACCAAATACATAATAATAGAAGAAACACTAAAACCAAACGATTAGTATTGCGTGACAAGCGTATACCAGGGTAAGCGTAGCCCCATTTTCTCATCATTACTAAAATCATAATCAAAAAGACGATTGCTCCTAGGAATCTAGAATTTGATAAGGCGGCTATTAGTGGATTGAAGTCTAGGATCGTACCATAAGTAACGATACTTAAAGCTCCCATAGCGATGAATTCAAAAGAGAAGACTGTTGTCAATAATTGAATTAGTTTGTTTTTGAATTGGCCAAAGAATACTAATGTATAGGGAACGTACATAACTAAGATTGAAACTAAAAACAAAGCTAGTGAAGTCGGAAGATTCCAATCGTAATATTTAGTACTAAAAGCAATCAAGTAGAAGTATGATTCAGCAATTATAAAGATTTGAAAAATTAGTTGAAAGATAAAATTAAAACGTTGGGTTAAATTATTCGGATGCAATTTAACCTTTAAGGCAAAGAGATTTAAAATAATTGGAGCAAATAGATAAAGGTTCTGAGTCAATGCACTATAAGTGAACATAATGATTGCATTTAAGATTACTTGTCCACGAAATAGATTCAGAGTAAGTTTATCTTTATTATTTGGGGAAAACCTGTTATTATAACTGAATTCGTAATTGTTCAATTTACACCTCCACTTTCTTTAGAGTATAGATTAAATTAACATTTTTAGAAAGCAAGTTTTATTTAAAAATACTCAATTTAAGCTTGAAAAGCAAAGTATCATCGTGTAGTATTATAAGAGTGCTTATTTCGTGTAGAAGTATGTACCAAATTGATATACAAAGTATATCGACGGCTTAGAAGTGAGAGGTTGCGACACACCCGGCCGCTTTGCCACGGCAGGGCTGGCGGATATTTTCACGGAGCCGGTCATCTTGAAAGAGACAAAAAGGAGGTAACCCCATGGCAAGTCAAAAAATTCGCATTCGTTTAAAGGCTTATGAACATCGTATTCTAGATCAATCAGCTGACAAGATTGTGGAAACTGCAAAAAGAACTGGTGCAACAATTTCAGGCCCAATTCCTTTGCCAACAGAGCGTTCACTATATACAGTGTTAGCTTCACCACATAAGCATAAGGATTCTAGAGAACAATTCGAAATGCGTACACATAAAAGACTTATCGACGTTGTTAACCCAACAAAGAAGACGGTTGATTCACTTATGAAGTTGGATCTACCATCTGGTGTTGACATTGAAATTAAATTATAATTATTAAAAATAAATTATTGGAGGTGCAAACATGGCCAGAAAAGGAATTCTTGGTAAAAAAGTCGGAATGACTCAAATTTTCACTGACAACGGTGAACTCGTACCCGTTACAGTTGTTGAAGCAACACCTAATGTTGTTATGCAACTTAAGACTGCTGAAAATGATGGTTATGAGGCCGTTCAACTAGGTTTAGGAGATATGCGTGAAGTATTATCAAACAAACCTGCCAAGGGTCATGCGCAAAAGGCAAATACAACTCCTAAACGTTACATTCGCGAATTCCGCGATGTTGAAATGGGAGACTACGAATTAGGTGCTGAAGTTAAAGTAGATACATTTAATTCTGGTGATATTGTCGACGTTACAGGAACAACAAAGGGACATGGAATGCAAGGTAACATCAAGAGATTCGGCCAAGCTAGAGGACCTGAAACTCACGGTTCAAGATATCACCGTATTCCTGGTTCAATGGGTGCCATCATTAACCGTGTATTTAAGGGTAAGATGCTACCAGGTCGCATGGGTAACAATCGTGTTACTACACAAAACCTAGAAATCGTTAAAGTTGATACTGAACATAACGCAATTATGATCAAGGGTAATGTACCCGGTGCAAACAAATCATTAGTTAAAATCCAAACAGCTGTTAAAGCTAATCAAAAATAGGAAGGAGGAAAATGAGTTATGACAAAAATCACAGCTTACAAAGATAACGGTGCTGAAAACGGTGCTGTTGACGTAAAAGATGAAGTTTTTGGTGTTGAACCAAATAACAACGTTGTTACTGATGCAGTTATTATGCAACGTGCATCAATGAGACAAGGTACTCATGATGTTAAGAACCGTTCTGAGGTTCGTGGTGGTGGTAGAAAACCATGGCGCCAAAAAGGTACTGGACGTGCACGTCAAGGTTCAATTAGATCACCTCAATGGGTAGGTGGTGGTGTCGTATTCGGCCCAACACCAAGATCTTATGCATATCACCTTCCTAAGAAGGTTAGCCGTTTGGCATTGAAGTCAGTTCTTTCACAAAAGGCTGCTGACAGTAACCTAATCGTTATTGACTCAATTTCATACGACAAACCAAGTACAAAGAATTTTGCACAATTACTAAACAAAGTAGGTGCAGACAATAAGGTGCTTGTAGTTGTAGAAGACGGTAATGACAACGTTGCTTTATCAGCAAGAAACATTGATAAAGTACAAGTTGTTGCCCCTGAAGGCGTAAACGTTCTTGACGTTATTAACGCAAACAAGTTAGTTGTTACACAAGCAGCACTTTCTAAAATTGAGGAGGTGCTTGGATAATGAGTGCAAGAGACGTAATTATTTGCCCTGTTATCACTGAAAGCTCAATGGATGCTATGAGCGACAAGAAATATACTTTCGATGTTGCTTTAGACGCTAACAAGGTTCTTGTTAGACAAGCCGTTGAAGAAGTTTTCGGTGTCAAGGTTAAACAAGTAAATATCATGAATGTTTCAGGTAAGAAGAAGCGCCAAGGACAATATGTTGGTTTCACAGCAAAACGTCGCAAGGCTATTGTTACTCTTACAGCTGATTCTGATGAAATTAAGATTTTCGAAGATGAGAAATAAATAAGGAGGTCAAATAATGGCGATTATCAAGTATAAACCAACCACAAACGGTCGTCGTAATATGACAGGTTCTGACTTTTCAGAAATTACTAAAACAACTCCTGAAAAGACACTTTTAGAATCACAAAGCCATACAGCTGGTCGTAACTCATACGGTCATATTACAGTGCGTCACCGTGGTGGTGGACACAAACAAAAATACCGTGTTATTGATTTCAAACGTATCAAAGACGGTGTTAAAGCAACAGTTAAATCTATTGAATACGATCCAAATCGTACAGCTAATATTGCACTTATTCATTATTCAGATGGTGTAAAGTCATATATTATTGCTCCTAAGGGTCTTGAAGTAGGGCAAATCGTTGAATCTGGTAAAGATGCAGATATCAAACCAGGTAATGCACTTGCACTTGCAGATATTCCTGTTGGTACAGTTCTACATAACGTTGAACTTAAACCTGGTAAGGGTGGCCAATTAGGTCGTTCCGCTGGTACTTCAGTTCAATTACTTGGTAGAGATGGTAAGTACTCATTACTACGTTTACCTTCTGGTGAAGTACGTATGATTCTTTCAACTTGCCGTGCTACTGTTGGTTCAATTGGTAATGAACAACATGAATTAATTAAGATTGGTAAGGCTGGACGTAAGCGCTGGTTAGGTATGAGACCTACAGTTCGTGGTTCAGTTATGAACCCTAACGATCACCCACATGGTGGTGGTGAAGGTAAAGCTCCTATCGGTCATCCATCACCAATGTCACCATGGGGTAAGAAGACCTTGGGTAAGAAGACTCGTTCATCACGTGCCAAATCTGAAAGACTTATCATTCGTCATAGAAAAGGTAAGTAAACTATTCATTAGAATAATATAAGGAGGACATAAGATGAGTCGTAGTTTAAAAAAAGGACCATTCGCTGATGCACACCTTCTCAAGAAGATTGATGCACAAAAAGATTCTGACAAGAAGTCAGTTATCAAGACATGGTCAAGACGTTCAACAATTTTTCCTAGTTTCGTAGGATACACAATCGCAGTTCATGATGGACGTAAGCACGTCCCAGTTTATATTCAAGAAGATATGGTTGGACATAAATTAGGTGAGTTTGTACCTACACGTACATTCCATGGTCATGGAACAGATGACAAAAAGACAGCACCAGCAGTTAAATAAGAAGGGAGACTTAAATGATGGCAGAACAAGAAATTACATCTGCAACAGCTAAAGTTACTAACGTGCGTATTGCACCTCGTAAAGCTCGCCTTGTTATTGATCTAATCAGAGGCAAGCAAGCTGCTGAGGCACTTGCAATTTTGCAATTCACACCAAGAGCAGGCTCTCCAATTATTGCTAAAGCTCTTAAGTCAGCAATTGCAAACGCAGAACATAACTTTGATTTAGATGCACAAAACTTATTCGTCAGTGAAGCTTTCGTCGACGAAGGACCAACTCTAAAACGTTTCCGTCCTAGAGCTAAGGGTTCAGCATCACCAATTAACAAGAGAACTAGTCACATTACAGTCGTTGTAAGTGAAAAAGAATAGTATTGGAGGTAACTTGAGTGGGTCAAAAGATTAATCCAGTCGGATTCCGTGTCGGTGTTATCCGTGACTGGGATGCCAAATGGTATGCAAACAATAAAGACTTTTCAACATTTTTACATGAAGACCTAAGAATTCGTAAGTATATTGAAGAAAAACTTTCAAATGCTTCCGTTTCAAGAATCGAAATTGAACGTACTGCAAAGAACGTTACTGTTTCAATTCATACTGCTAAACCTGGTATGGTTATCGGTAAAGGTGGTTCAGAAGTTGAAAAATTACGTAATGAACTAAATAACTTAACTAAGAGAAATATTCACATCAACATTATCGAAATCAAGAAACCTGATTTGGATGCAAAACTTGTTGGTGAAAGTATCGCTCGTCAACTTGAAGCTCGTATTGCTTTCAGACGTGCACAACGTCAAGCAGTTCAACGTTCAAGACGTGCCGGTGCTAAAGGTATCAAGGTACAAATTTCTGGTCGTTTAAACGGTGCCGATATGGCTCGTCGTGAATGGCATACAGAAGGAACAGTTCCTTTGCACACATTGCGTGCTGATATCGATTATGCTTGGGTTGAAGCTAAGACAACTTATGGTAATTTAGGTGTTAAAACTTGGATTTATCGTGGTGAAATTCTTCCAGCTAAACCACAACATAATGACAAAAAATCTGAAGGGAAAGGAGAATAATCTATGCTAGTACCAAAACGTGTAAAACACCGTCGTGAGTTCCGTGGAAAGATGCGCGGAGAAGCTAAAGGTGGTAAAACAGTTACATTTGGTGAATATGGTTTGAAAGCATTACAATCAAGCTGGATCACTAACAGACAAATCGAAGCAGCCCGTGTTGCTATGACTCGTTATATGAAGCGTGGTGGTAAGGTTTGGATTAAAATCTTCCCTCATAAATCATATACAGCTAAGGGTGTCGGAGTTCGTATGGGTTCTGGTAAAGGTGCACCTGCAGGTTGGGTTGCCCCAGTTAAACGTGAAAAGATTCTCTTCGAAATTGGTGGAGTTCCTGAAGAAGTTGCCCGTGAAGCTCTTAGACTTGCATCAAACAAACTACCCGTTAGGACTAAGTTTGTAAAACGTGAGGAAGTAGGTGGCGCTGATGAAGGCTAGTGAAATCAAAGAGCTTACTGCTGCTCAATTACAAGATAAAGTTAAAGAATACAAAGAAGAACTATTCAACTTGCGTTTCCAACAAGCTACTGGTCAATTGGAAAATACAGCCCGTCTTAAGGCCGTAAGAAAGAACATCGCAAGATTAAGAACAGCTCAAAACCAAAAGAATAACGAAAAATAATAAACAGGAAGGGGATATCAAGTTGAGCGAAACACAAACTCGTAACCATCGTAAAGTATATCAAGGACGCGTCGTTTCAGATAAAATGGATAAGACAATCGTTGTTGTTGTTGAAACTTACAAAACACACCCAGTCTATGGCAAGCGTGTTAGATATTCTAAGAAATATTACGTTCAAGACGATAACAACGAAGCTAAAGTTAACGATATTGTACGTATCATGGAAACTCGTCCTTTGTCAAAGACAAAGCGCTTCCGTTTATTAGAAATCGTCGAAAAAGCAGTCAAGATCTAGACTATAACTGATGAGAGGAGGGCCAAAACATGATTCAACAAGAAAGTCGTCTAAAAGTTGCAGATAACTCTGGAGCTCGTGAAATTCTAACAATTAAAGTTCTTGGTGGTTCAAACCGTAGAACAGCTAATATCGGTGATATCATCGTTGCTACTGTCAAACAAGCAACACCAGGTGGCGTTGTTAAAAAGGGTGATGTTGTCAAAGCAGTTATCGTAAGAACTGTATCAGGCGCTCACCGTGCAGATGGTTCTTACATCAGATTTGATGAGAATGCTGCAGTTATTATTAATGCTGATAAAACACCTAGAGGTACTCGTATTTTCGGACCTGTTGCTCGTGAACTACGTGATAACGATTTTATGAAGATCGTATCTCTAGCACCAGAAGTGCTATAAAAAGATCAATTTAATTCAGGAGGTGCTGAATAGTGTTTGTAAAAACTGGAGACAATGTCAAAGTTATCGCTGGCGATGCTAAGGGCAAGACTGGCGTAGTTAAAAAAGCTATGCCTAGTGTAAACAAAGTTATCGTTGAAGGCGTAAATGTTGTTAAGAAACACTCTAAGCCAAGCAATGCTCAACCCCAAGGTGGAATTGTTGACGTTGAAAGACCTATTAGTGCAACTAACGTTAAGGTTGTAAGTAAAACAACTGATAAAAAAGAAGACAAATAAGAAAGGAGAAAACTAAATGGCTAACGCTTTAAAAGAAAAGTATGATAGTGACATCACACCATCAATGATGAAGAAGTTTAACTATTCATCAATCATGGAAGCACCTAAATTAGACAAGATTGTTCTAAACATGGGTGTTGGTGATGCTATTGCTAACTCAAAGAACCTTGATGAAGCTGTTGAAGAACTTGGTCAAATTGCTGGTCAAAAGCCACTTATCACAAAGGCTAAGAAATCAATCGCTGGTTTCAGACTTCGTGAAGGTATGTCAATTGGTGCTAAGGTTACACTTCGTGGAGACCGTATGTACGACTTCCTTGACAAATTGATCAACATCGCTTTACCACGTGTTCGTGATTTCCGTGGTGTAAGTACTCGTTCATTTGATGGCCGTGGTAACTACACACTAGGTATTAAAGAACAATTGGTTTTCCCAGAAATTGACTACGATAAGGTTAATAAAATTCGTGGATTGGACATCGTTATTGTTACAACAGCAAATACTGATGAAGAATCACGTGAACTATTAACACAAATCGGTATGCCATTCGCAAAATAAATTAGGAGGTAAATTCATTGGCTAAGAAATCTCAAATAGTACGTAATCATAGACCTGCTAAGTTTTCATCACAAGCTTACACACGTTGCGAACGTTGTGGTCGTCCACATTCTGTATATCGCAAATTCAAGCTTTGCCGACTTTGCCTTCGTCAATTGGCTCATGAAGGTCAAATCCCTGGTATGAAAAAAGCTAGCTGGTAAGATTTTAATAATAAAGGAGGTAAATTAAATGGTCATGACAGATCCTATTGCGGATTACCTAACACGTATTCGTAACGCTAATATGGTTAAACATGAATCTCTAGAAATTCCTGCTTCAAACATCAAGAAGAGCATGACAGAGATTCTTAAGAATGAAGGATTTATCAAGGATTACGAAGTTGTTGAAGACAACAAGCAAAACGTACTTCGTATTTTCTTAAAATATGGTAAAGATCAACAACGCGTAATTTCAGGCTTGAAACGTATTTCAAGACCAGGTCTACGTAGTTATGTTGATTCAGATAACGTACCAAAGGTTCTTAATGGATTAGGTATCGCTATTCTTTCAACTTCAAAAGGTGTTATTACTGACAAAGAAGCCCGCGCTCAACACGTTGGTGGAGAAGTAATCGCTTATATTTGGTAAAATTCTTAGAAAGTAAGGAGGTGCTCGAATTTGAGTCGTATCGGTTTAAAAGTAATTGAAATTCCAGAAGGCGTTACAGTTACTAAAAAAGATGAAAATATTACTGTTAAGGGCCCTAAGGGTGAATTAACAAGACAATTTAATTCAAAGATCAAGTTAAGTCTTGAAGGCAATGAAGCTAAGTTCTCTCGTGAAAACGAAAATGACAAAGCTCTTCATGGTACAATGCGTTCAAATCTTAACAATATGATTATTGGTGTTACAAAGGGCTACGAAAAGAAGCTTGAACTAAGAGGTGTTGGTTACCGTGCACAAGTTAAAGGTAATACATTAACTCTTACAGTTGGTTTCTCACATCCTGTAGTTATGGAAGCACCAGAAGGTATCAAGATTGAATCACCTTCAAATACAGAAATTAATATCCTTGGAATCAGCAAGCAACGAGTTGGTCAATTTGCAGCTGTTATCCGCGATGTACGTCCTCCAGAACCTTATAAAGGTAAAGGTATTCGTTATGTTGACGAATATGTACGTCGTAAAGAAGGTAAAACTGGTAAATAGTAAATAAATCTATGAGGTGAAAATTGTGATTACAAAACCAGACAAAAACAAAGCACGTCAAAAGCGTCAAAAACGTATCCGTGCAAAAATCTCTGGTACTGCTGAGCGCCCACGCTTAAACGTATTCCGTTCGAATAAAAACATTTACGCTCAAATTATTGATGACGTAAAGGGTGTAACGCTAGCAAGTGCCTCAACTCTTGATAAAGAAATTAAAGACGGTTCAAAAGTTGAACAAGCTCAAGCTGTTGGTGCCTTAGTTGCCCAAAGAGCTCAAGAAGCAAAAATTAGCGAGGTTATCTTTGATCGTGGCGGATACCTATATCATGGTCGTGTTCAAAGTCTTGCTGAAGCAGCTCGTGAAAATGGATTAAAATTCTAGAAGGAGGAAACCAAATTTATGACATATATCGATCCAACTCAATTAGAATTAGAAGATCGCGTTGTCTCAATCAACCGTGTTACTAAGGTTGTTAAAGGTGGACGCCGTCTACGTTTTGCTGCTATCGTAATCGTCGGTGACAAGAATGGTCACGTAGGTTTCGGTACTGGTAAAGCTCAAGAAGTTCCAGAAGCTATTCGTAAAGCTGTTGAAGATGGTAAGAAGAACCTTATCAATGTTCCTATGGTTGGCTCAACAATTCCTCATGAAGTTATCGGTACATTCGGTGCTGGTAGAATCTTGTTGAAGCCCGCTGAAGAAGGTTCTGGTATTGCTGCTGGTGGTGCTGTTCGTGCCGTTATCGAATTAGCCGGTGTTGGTGATGTTACAAGTAAATCACTTGGTAGAAACACACCAATCAACGTAATTCGTGCAACAATCGACGGATTGAAACAACTTAAAACTGCTGACGACGTTGCTGATATGCGCGGAATCTCAGCCCAAGAATTGCTTAACTAGAAGAAAGGTGCGTAATGATGGCTAAACTTAAAATTACTCTAATTAGAAGTGCAGCTCACCGCCTTCCTGCTCAACGTAAGATTGTTAAGGAACTAGGACTCGCAAGAGTTTCAAGTTCTGTTGTTAAGCCGGATGATCCTGCTATTCGTGGTGCTGTATTGAAAATCGCTCATTTAGTAAGCGTTGAAGAAGTTAAAGATTAATAAAATATTTAAAGATTAGGAGGTGCAATAATGGAACTAAACGAACTTAAGCCAAGTGCAGGCTCAAGACATGCTAGAAAGCGTCTAGGTCGTGGTACTTCAAGTGGTACAGGTAAAACTGCTGGTCGTGGTCAAAAAGGTCAATTGGCTAGATCAGGTGGTAAGACACGTATCGGTTTTGAAGGTGGTCAAATGCCTTTATTCCGTCGTATGCCAAAACGTGGTTTCAATAACATCAACCGCAAGGAATATGCTATTGTTAATCTAAGTGATTTAAGTAAGTTTAATGATGGTGCTGAAGTTAATGTTGAAACATTAAAAGCAGCAGGTATTATTAAAAAAGAATTTGATGGTGTAAAGTTGCTTGCTAACGGTGAGGTTAGTGCTAAGTTAACTGTTAAAGTTGCTAAGAGTTCAGCCGCAGCTACTAAAGCAATTGAAGCCGCTGGTGGCACTGTAGAGGTGATCTAATGCTTGGAACTATCAGAGATGCTCTAAAGGTAAAAGAAATTCGTAAGAAGATTCTATTTACCTTGTTGTTACTTGTTATATATCGTTTGGGATCACAAATTACAGTGCCCGGTGTTAACGCCGCCGCAATGGATAAGGTTGGTTCTACAGGGTTAGTTCCCCTATTGGATACTGTAACTGGTGGTGGTCTTTCAAACTACTCTATTTTCTCAATGGGTGTTTCACCATTCATCACGGCTCAAATTGTTGTTCAACTTTTACAAATGGATATCGTTCCAAAATTTGTTGAGTGGAGCAAGCAAGGTGAAGTAGGTCGTAGAAAGTTAAATCAAGTAACGAGATATTTGACGATTGTTTTAGGTTTTGTTCAGTCAATCGGTATTACTGCCGGTTTTAATCAATTAAGTGGTTTAGGATTGGTTAAATCTCCTAATATGAGAGCTTTCATTACCATTGGTATTATCTTAACTGGTGGTACGATGCTTCTTACTTGGATCGGTGAGCAAATCACTGATAAAGGTTTGGGTAATGGTGTTTCAGTAATTATCTTCGCTGGTATTGTTGCTAGATTCCCTAACGGGTTGTATCAAATTTACCGTGATTATATTACTAATGCTAGCTCAGCAGATCTTGCTAAGAATATTGGATTCCTTGTTGGTCTTGTGATCGTTATCTTATTGGTTGTTCAATTTGTTACATACGTTCAACAAGCAAGTAGAAGAATTCCAATTCAATACACAAGACGTGCTGCAGGTAGTGGTAGCGAAAGCTTTCTACCATTGAAGGTTAACGTTGCTGGTGTTATTCCTGTTATCTTCGCCAGTTCCTTTATTGTTACGCCTCAAACAATTTTGATGGCGTTCCAAAGTCACAGTGGAGATCAATGGTATCAAGTGTTAACAGAAATATTCAGTATGCAGACTACAACAGGTTCTCTTCTCTATACATTGTTGATTGTATTATTTACATTCTTCTATGCATTTGTTCAAGTAAATCCTGAGAAGCTTGCAGAAAACCTACAAAAACAAGGGGCTTATATCCCTGGTATTTGGCCTGGTAATGAAACAATCAAGTTCATGTCAGGTGTATTGATGAAATTATCAACCGTTGGATCTGTATTCCTAGGTTTAGTTTCATTGCTTCCATTATTAGCAGCTAACTTATTCGATTTACCTCAATCCATCGGATTAGGTGGTACGAGTTTATTGATTATTGTTGGTGTTGCTTTGGAAATGGATCGTCAATTACGTGGTCTTTTGATGAAGCGTGAATACGTTGGATTTATTAGATAATTGGAGATGTGACAATGAATATTGTATTGATGGGATTACCTGGTGCCGGTAAAGGTACTCAAGCTGAAAAGATTGTTGAAGATTTTAAAGTTGTTCATATTTCAACTGGTGACATGTTCAGAGCTGCAATGGCCAATAAGACAGAGATTGGTTTGAAAGCTAAAGGGTTCATTGATAAAGGTGAACTTGTTCCTGATGATGTTACCGAAGGAATCGTTCAAGAACGTTTGTCTGAAGATGACGTTCAAAAAGACGGATATATGTTAGATGGATTTCCGAGAACTCTTGAACAGGCTAACGCTTTACAGACAATTGCAAAGAATGTAAACAAACCTATAGATGCTGTCATCTATATTGATGTTAAGCCTGAAGCATTAGTTGATCGTTTATCTGGAAGATATATCTGTTCCAAGTGCGGAGCAACTTATCATAAGATTTACAATCCTACTAAGGTTGAAGGAACATGCGACGTCTGTGGCGGACATGACTTCTATCAACGTGAGGACGATAAACCGGAGACTGTAAAGAATAGATTAAAAGTTAATATTGAAATGAATACACCATTAATTGATTTTTATGATAAGTTAAACTTGTTGTATAAGATCAATGGTGAACAAGAAATAGATGAAGTTTATAACGAAGTTAAGAAAGTTTTACAAAGTTTGTAAGACTTTTTGCTTTGAATGTTTACATGTACGGAAAATTATTGTATAATTCGCCAGTATATGCAGAATAATTTCATCCCGTATGGAGGTTAATATCTTTGGCAAAAGAAGATGTCATTGAAGTAGAAGGCACAATTTCAGAAACATTGCCCAATGCAATGTTCAAGGTAAAGCTTGAAAACGGGGCTACTGTGTTAGCTCATGTGTCAGGTAAAATCCGTATGCACTATATTAGAATTTTACCCGGTGACAAGGTTACCGTGGAATTATCCCCTTATGATTTAACCAAGGGAAGAATTACATATAGATATAGATAATAAGTTTTTTAATGGAATGGAGGTTCCACAACATGAAAGTAAGACCATCCGTTAAACCTATGTGCGAACACTGTAAGGTAATTAAGAGACGCGGTCGCGTTATGGTTATTTGCTCTGCAGATCCAAAGCACAAACAAAGACAAGGATAATTTAAATAGGAGGTGTATTGATTAATGGCTCGTATAGCAGGTGTAGATTTACCTCGTGATAAGAGAATTGTTATTGCCCTAACATACATTTTTGGTGTTGGCGAAACAACTGCTCAAAAAGTGTTGAAGAACGCTGATGTATCAGAGGATATTCGTACAAGAGACTTGACTCCTGATCAAGAAGAAAAAATTCGTGCAGAAGTTGACAAAGTTCGTGTCGAAGGTGACTTACGTCGTGAAGTAAGCATGAACATCAAGAGACTACAAGAAATTGGCTCATATCGTGGTATGAGACACCGTCGTGGTTTGCCAGTTCGTGGTCAAAACACAAAGAATAATGCAAGAACTCGTAAGGGCAAGAAGACTGCCATTACAGGTAAGAAGAAGTAATTAAAATAAAGATAGGAGGTTAATCATGGCACAAACTAAAGGTCGTAAACGCCGTACTAAGAAGCATATTGAATCTGGTGTTGCACATATCCACTCCACATTCAACAATACACTTGTTATGATCACTGATGTTAACGGTAATGCCGTTTCATGGTCATCAGCTGGTGCATTAGGATTTAAGGGTAGTCGTAAATCAACACCATTTGCTGCACAAATGGCTGGGGAAGCTGCTGCTAAAGAATCAATGGAACATGGTATGAAAACAGTCGAAGTAGCTGTTAAGGGTCCAGGCTCTGGTCGTGAAGCCGCAATCCGTTCATTACAAGCTACTGGTTTGGAAATTACTGCTATTCGTGATGTTACACCAGTTCCTCATAATGGTTCTCGTCCTCCAAAGCGTCGTCGTGTATAGAATGGTTGTATACCCATATGAACTAAGCTACACACATTTCGTTTTGAAAGGGGAACTAACCGAATGATCGAATTTGAAAAGCCAACCATTACTTCTGTTGAAGAAAGTAAAGATTATGGCAAGTATATTATCGAACCGCTTGAAAGAGGTTATGGTACAACTTTAGGTAATTCATTACGTAGAGTTTTGTTAGCATCATTACCAGGAACTGCGGTATCTGATATTCAAATAGATGGTGTATTGCATGAATTTTCAGCTATTGATGGCGTAATTGAAGACGTTACACAAATCGTGTTAAACGTTAAGAAATTAAAGCTCAAGTCTTATGCTGATGACAGTTTAAAAGCTGAGATCGACGTCGTTGGTCCTGCTACTGTTACAGCTAAAGATATCAAAGCTGATGATGACTTGGAAATCCTCGATCCAGAACAATTTATTTGTACTGTTGCTGAGGGTGGACACTTCCACATGCAAATGACAGTTATTAATGGTCGTGGATATACTCCTGCAGAACAAAATAAAACGGACGAAACACCTATTGGTGTTCTTCCAGTTGACTCAATTTTTACACCCGTAGAAAAAGTTAACTATCAAGTTGAAAACACTCGTGTGGGTAAGAGAAACGACTTCGACAAATTAACAATCGATATCTGGACAAATGGTTCAATTGGACCACGCGAAGCTATTAGTTTGTCAGCAAAGATTCTTACAGAACATTTAACAAGTTTTGTAAATCTTACTGAAGAAGCTAAGAGTGCTGATATGATGATCGAAAAAGAGGAAACTCAAAAAGAGAAGAAACTTGAAATGACTATTGAGGAACTTGACTTGTCAGTTCGTTCATATAATTGTTTGAAGCGTGCCGGTATTAATACTGTGCAAGAGCTTACTGAAAAATCTGAAGCAGATATGATGCGTGTAAGAAATCTTGGACGCAAATCACTTGTTGAGGTTAAAGAAAAGCTTGCTGACCTTGGATTGTCATTAAAGCAAGAAGACTAATTATATCAAATTCAAACAGGAGGTATAGACATGGGCTACCGTAAATTAGGACGTAACAGTTCACAAAGAAAAGCAATGTTACGCGATTTAACTACTGATTTAATCATTAATGAACATATTGTTACAACTGAAACTCGTGCTAAAGAAATCAGTCGTACAACAGAAAAAATGATAACCTTAGGTAAACGCGGAGATTTACATGCTCGTCGTCAAGCTGCTGCTTATGTTAGAAACGAAGTTGCTAACATTTCAGAAGAAGATGATGCAGTTGTTGTTCAATCAGCTCTTCAAAAATTATTTAGTGATATTGCACCTCGTTACAAAGAACGTAATGGTGGATACACACGTATTTTGAAGACAGCTCCACGTCGTGGAGACGCTGCTCCAATGGTTATTATTGAATTAGTTTAATAATAATTGTTTATTAATCAAAAAAATCAGTCATTCTGATAAACTAGTGAGTGTTAAGATGATGGTTATTTTTAACCAAGTCTATCTCTGAGATCTCTTTAATTAGGGACACTAGTTTGTCGAATGATTTTTTTTTACCCAAATTTGTTTTCTTAACTTTTGAAGTTAGTTATTATATATATAATACATTTTGGGGAGATTACTTTTGGAAAAAATCATTTCAATTAAAAATTTAAATTACACTTACCCGGAAGCAAAGCAGGAAGCAATTAAAAATGTTTCATTAGATATTTATAAAAACGAATGGATCTCAATCGTTGGTAAAAATGGTAGTGGAAAATCGACTTTGACAAAACTAATTGATGGCTTGATTGAGGCATCTTCTGGTACGATTGAAGTCGATGGTCAAATTATCAACGAAGAGAATATCTGGGAAGCTCGCACAAAAATTGGAATAATCTTTCAAAATCCTGATCATCAATTCGTTGGAGCAACAGTTGAGGATGATGTAGCGTTTGGACTTGAGAACCAAGGCATGCCTAAGGAGCAGATGGTCAAAGAAGTTGATCGGGCTTTAAAACTGGTTAAAATGTCTGATTTTAAAAGGCGTGATCCGCAGTCTTTATCAGGTGGTCAAAAGCAACGTGTGGCAATTGCTGGAGTTTTAGCAACGAAACCACAAATTGTCATCATGGATGAATCAACCAGTATGTTAGACCCAGAAGGTCGACAGACAGTGTTGAATTTAATTCAAGATTTACGAAAGAAACAAGATTTAACAATCATCTCAATTACGCATGACATATCTGAGACGGAGTTGTCGCAACGAATCGTTGTTTTAAATGACGGTCAGATTGTTCAAGATGACAAGCCAGTCAACATTTACAATATGGGTACCCATTTGAGCAAATATGGACTTGAGGAGCCGTTTTCAAGTGAATTAATGTCGACCTTAAGGGATTCAATTAAATTGCCTGAGGGCTATCTGAATGAAGAGGAGTTAATGGAGCAATTATGGAAATTACGTTTGAACATGTAACACATTCGTATGATGCCAATAGTCCACTGGCTAACCTTGGTTTGAATGATGTTTCACTGACAATTGCGGACAAGAAGTTTACAGCAATCGTAGGACAAACTGGTAGTGGTAAATCCACATTAGTAAGACATATCAATGCTTTGCTAAAACCAACATCGGGAACTATCAATGTAGGCGGACGTGTGATTGATTCAGAAACGAATAATAAAAATTTGAAATCATTGAGAAAAAAGGTCGGCATGGTATTTCAATTTCCAGAAAGTCAGTTATTTGAAGAAACTGTGGAAAAAGATATTATGTTTGGCCCAATGAATTTTGGATTTGACGCTTCAGATGCTAAAAAAGCTGCTAATGAGATGATTCAATTAGTTGGTTTAGATGAATCCTATTTGGATAAATCTCCCTTTGATCTGTCAGGCGGGCAAATGCGTCGAGTGGCCATTGCCGGAGTTTTAGCTAGTAGACCAGAAACAATTATTTTAGATGAACCAACAGCTGGTTTGGATCCTGTTGGGAGACATGAGATCATGGAGTTATTTAAAGAGTTACAGAATCAAGGTAGGACGATTATTTTGATAACGCACAATATGGATGATGTGGCTAACTATGCTGACGAAATGGCTGTTATGAACCAAGGTAAGTTAGTTGCTCAGGGTCTTCCCAGTGTAGTTTTTAACAATCAGCAATTAATTAAAGATGATCTTTTAACTTTGCCTAAGAGTGCACAATTTGCGCAGGCTTTGTCTCAAAAAGGATTTAAATTTGAAAAATTGCCAATCACAATTGATGAATTGGGCACAGAAATAAAACAACAGGTAAATGGTGATAATAGTGAATAAATTGATTATGGGACGATATTTGCCCGGCGATTCATTGATTTATCAATTGGACCCACGTGGTAAATTTCTTTTGACATTCTATTTTGTTGGGATTGTTTTTTTAGCCAACAATGTGGCATCATATGCGTTTCTAATGGCATTTGTTTTGTTTGCTGTCTACTTATCGAAAATAAGCTTTAGCTTCTTTATAAAGGGACTGAGACCGATAATTTGGTTAATTCTCTTTACGGTTATTCTGCAATTATTCTTTACTCCAAGTGATCATCCACTGTGGCATTGGGGATTTTTGACTTTATCCAAAGAGGGTATGGTAATTGCAGCATATATTTTTATCAGATTTGTTTTAATAATTTTTATTTCTACATTATTAACACTAACTACCACGCCAATCGAAATTTCCGACTCGATCGAGAGCATTTTGAAGCCTTTAAAAAAGGTGAATTTTCCAGTTACACAAGTTGCTTTAATGCTGTCGATTGCTTTAAGATTTGTTCCTTTGTTGGTGGATGAAACGACTAAGATCATGGATGCTCAGCGTGCAAGAGGGGTGGACTTTGGTGAAGGCGGCTTGATCAAGCGAATCAAATCCTTTGTGCCAATCTTGATACCATTGTTTGTCAGTAGTTTTTCAATTGCCTACGATTTAGCGATAGCGATGGAATCCCGTGGATACAAAGACGGCGAGGGACGTAGTAAATATCGTGTCTTAAGTTGGAGCAAGCGTGATAACGTGACGGTTTTATTCATGGCTGTGGTAACAATTATATTATTATTTATTCGGAGTTATTAATTTATGACAACAAGATACAAATTAATCGTTGCTTATGATGGAACCAAGTTCCATGGGTTTCAAAAGCAAAAGCATTTGAGGACGGTTGAAGGCGTGTTAGAAAAAGCTATTTCTCGAATTGCGAACGGTGACGAAATTAAAGTTTTTGCCTCAGGTCGAACTGATGCTGGTGTGCATGCTTTAGGGCAAGTAGTTCATTTTGATTATCCTAGATTCTTGCCACCTGACAGCATGTTGAGAGCTATCAATACATTGATGCCTTTAGATGTTTTGATTAAAGATTCAGAGATAGTCGATGAGAATTTTCATGCTCGTTTCAATGTTAAGAAGAAAACCTACATGTATCGTGTGGATTTAGGACATTATACTGATCCATTTAAAAGGTTTTACACAGGGCATTACCCTTATCCAATCGATGTTGACAGAATAAAAATTGCAATTAAAGATTTGATTGGTGAACATGACTTTACGAGTTTTGCTGCCTCCGGTGGAGTAATTGAAAATAAGGTTAGAACTATCTATTCTGCGACAGTTGAGTATAATGAAGAGAACAATGAATTAGTTTTTGAATTTACAGGTAATGGCTTTCTTTATAATATGGTTAGAATTATTGTGGCGACGCTCTTAGAGATTGGCAATAATCGACGAGACGTCCATGATTTTTTGCGCTTATACGAAGTCAAAGATCGTCAACAAGCTAGGGGAACAGCTCAAGCCAGTGGTTTATATTTAAAAGAGGTTTTTTATTAAAGAATCTGTGGATAAACATTGACTTGGAGTAGGAATCAAAGTATTATTGTAACTGGTATTGTTTGCCCCACGATAAGCCCCGGAAACTTATTGAGTTGTCAAACAGACGTAGAAACTGGAGGAAATTAAAGTGCGTACAACACCATTAGCAAAAGCAAGTGAAGTTGAACGTAAATGGTATGTAATTGATGGTGAAGATGTTGTCTTAGGTAGACTTTCATCTGTTGTTGCTTCTATTCTAAGAGGTAAAAACAAACCAACTTACACACCTAACGTTGATACAGGTGATAATGTTATTGTCATCAATGCAGATAAAGTTAGATTAACAGGTAAAAAAGCTAAGAATAAGATTTACTATTCTCATTCAGATCACCCAGGTGGGTTGAAGAGTATTAGTGCCGGCGAAAAACAAGCTACAAAGCCTGAAAGATTCGTTGAAGATTCTATTCGCGGTATGCTACCTAAGAACACTCTTGGTCGTCAAGAGATTAAGAAGTTGCATGTTTATGCAGGTTCAGATCACAGCCACCAAGCACAAAATCCAGAAAAGTTGGATATCAACAAACTAATTTAAGGAGGAAAAGAATTTGGCACAAGTATCATACGCCGGAACAGGTCGTCGCAAGGACTCAGTCGCTCGTGTACGCCTAGTACCCGGAAACGGAAAGATTACTATCAACAAACGTGATGTCAAAGATTACATTCCTTTTGACAATTTGATTGCTGATATGAAACAACCTCTAGATGTTACTGAAACAGCAGACAGCTATGACGTTATTGCTAACGTTAACGGTGGAGGCTTCTCAGGACAAGCTGGAGCAATTAGACATGGTATTGCAAGAGCCCTACTTGATGTTGATCCTGATTTCAGACCATCACTTAAGTCAGCCGGCTTCTTGACACGTGACCCTCGTATGAAGGAACGTAAGAAACCAGGTTTGAAGAAAGCCCGTAAGGCTTCACAATTCTCAAAACGTTAATATTTTATATTTCCAGTTTTGGATTCAAAAACATCTCTCAATTTCGAGGGATGTTTTTTTGTTCTATAATGTAAGTAGATTTGAGGAGGAACAATTATGGACATTCAGAAACTATCAAGTAAATATACCGTCAGGCCTTTAGTGACTAGTGATACAGAAATAATTTTGAAATTGAATCAAAGTAATCCACTGTATTTCAAATATTGTCCACCAGCCATTAGTCGTCCGATGATTAGGCATGATATGACAGTTGTACCGCCACATACGAGTAAAGATGATAAGTATTATCTAGGATTTTTTGACGGGGATAAATTAGTTGCAATGTTAGATTTAGTTTTGAATTATCCTGAGAAAGAAAATGTTTGGATCGGTTTGTTTATGGTTGATGCTAAGTATTCTGGTAAAGGGATTGGAACAGATATTATGAACGAAATTTTTACAGCTTTGTCTGCGGAAGGCTTCAAAGAAATTGGACTAGCCTATGCAAAGGGTAATCCCCAAAGTGAGCATTTTTTGGCTAAAATTGGTTTCTTTAAGACTGGTGTCGAAGAAGAAGAGAAAAATTATCACTATACGGCAGTTGTTGTGGGACAATTGTTGGATGAAAATTAAAACTTATCCACTTGTGGATAAAAATACTCCATAATTGTTAGACCTAAATCTAACAGTTATGGAGTATTTTTTGTTATTTACGCTTCTTTATCTGATGGAACCATCTTGTCATTGAAACCGAACAAGTAAGTTAATACAAAGGCAGCGATAAAGGCAACTAAGTGTGAAACTATGTAAGCCGTAAAGTTTGAATCAATTCCTGCTTTAGGATTAATAAAAGATGGGAAACCAATTAGACTGCCAGTGAAACCATAAATTACTAAATGCATACCACCAGCAACAGCGCCACCCAAGGCGTTACCAATCATAGTCATATAAAAGACTTTCTTATATTTTAATAAAATACCATAAAGTGAAGGTTCTGCAATTCCACAAAAGGCAGAAACACCAGCAGAATAGCCTAAAGCTTCTAACTTTTTCTTCTTAGTCTTAATGGCTACAGCTAATACACTTCCGGCAATTCCAACGGCAGTGATTGAAGTTAAAGCACAGATGACACTTTGACCGTTAACCGCAAGATCGTTGATAACAATGGGAATAAGGGGCCAGTGAAGTCCGAAGACAACTAGAATTGGGTAGAAGGCTCCATAAATTGCTCCACCAATAATCCCATTGAAAGAAAGTAGAATTGAGATACCGTCAGCCAAACCTTTACTTAAAACAGTGATAACTGGTGCAACCGCTAGTAAAAGAATGAACGAAAGAATAATAATTTCAATAATAGGGGCAAAGATACCTTGAATCATTTCAGGGATAATCTTCTTAATATATTTTTCTAAATATTTGCCTAACCAGGCTGCGACAATAATGGGAAAGACGGATCCAGAATAATTCATGATCTTTACTGCATAGTCGCCGAATAAGCCGATTTCCTGGGTCTTAGCTTGAGCAATTCCAATAATATTAGGATGAATTAGAAAAGCTCCAATAACAGCAATTGCAATCGGATCAGAGCCGAGTTTTTTGGCGGCAGTGAATCCTAGAATAACGGGAAGAAAGTAAAAAATTGTGTCGGCCATTGTATTTATTAGTAAGAAAATACCTGACTTGTCGCTGAGTACATGAGCACTTACTAAACCTGCTAAAATTCCCTTAGTAATACCGGATCCCGCTAGAACACCGATAATTGGCATCATAGATGCTGTTAAAACTCCAATAAATTCATCATAGCCATGTCTAAAATGTTGGGCGAAACCTTTTGGCTTTGGTTCTTCTGAAGGTTCTGGAGGTGTTTCTTTGGATTCAGCTAAGTTAGGTAGTTCATTAATAATAATGTCATAGACGTCACTAACTCGATTACCAATAACAATTTGATACTGCCCCTGGGCTTTCATAACTTTAATGGTAATATCAAGTTTTTCAATTGCTGCAGTGTCAGCTTTTGCTTCATCTTTTAGAGTAAAACGCAAACGGGTCATACAGTGAATCAAAGTGTTGATGTTTTCCTCTCCACCAACAAGGGAGATGATTTTTTTTGCATCCTCAGTATATTTCATCTTTTTCTCCTTTACGATAACCTTTCCTCAGGTGAGTAGTTGATTGGTAGCCACTTGAGAATTTCTTCAAGATACTTATCCCAGTAGTACCAATCGTGTTTGCCATCTGTAAATTTATGTTCAATAGGAATGTTTAACTGATTCATTGTGTTAATAAAATTGAGATTGTCTTGATAAAGGAAATCTTGTTTTCCACACCAGGCAAAGAATTTTGGCAAGGGTTCACTAGTAGACCTAGTTTTAGCCAAGTAGTCCAAGTTATCCACCGAAGTATCAAAATCGTCTAATTGATTAAGTGTTCCATACCAGTACTTTTCAGGACGGAAACTTCTTAAAACTAAATTAGATTTCGGATTAAAGGCACCTGACAAGGCTGCGGCGTAACTGAATTTATTCGTTGATAAAGCCAGTTTGAAGGCTCCATAACCACCCATTGAAGAACCGACAACAAAGTTTTTTTCTCGTTTATCTGAAAGTTGTGGAAAAAGTTCATGGATCACTCGGGGAATTTCATAAGCAATTTCGTCGTAGTAATTCATCCCATAAGGGGTATTGGCATACCAACTCAAATCAGCGTTGGGCATGACTAAAGCGACCTTGGTGCTCTTTAATAGACGCTCGACGCGAGTCTTTCTGATCCAAGATGTATTGTCGTCGCTCATGCCGTGTAAAAGATAGATAATTGGTAGCTTGTCTTTAGTTTTATTCTCATCTGGAAGACAAACGTCCATTTGACAATCTTTTAAAAGTGCATTGGAAAAATAATTTATTTTTAAATGTACCATTTTTTGCTCCCACAATTTTATTTATCATGAAAGATAGTTAACTAAACTCATTGACAGATACTATTGTAATCGCATACACTATCTTAGGATAAGTTGTTATTTGTTCAATTGACTACCGATTTTTGTTCTTTTGAAAGGGGACTAAATTATGTCAACTCCAATGGAATTCTTGGAATTTAATCAAATTGATCCAATTAAGTTGATCTATCATCGTCCAATCGGTAAGAAGTATGTAGTTCCTCATTGGCATGAGGCTGTGGAAATCACTTATGTTGAAAAAGGTTATCCCGGAGACATCTATATTGAAGATAATAGGTATTCGTTGAAGCAAGGCGATATTTATATTATCAATTCACGTTTGATCCACGGATTCGATAGCGTGATTACCAAAAATGATCGAATTCTAACTTTATTGCTCAATTACGAGTGGTTAAGGAAGTGTTTACCGGAAACTATGGCGACAAAATCATTTGCCTTAATTAAGTCTCCACAAAATAAACAGCAACGTTCTAGTTTTAATGCCTTAGTTAAGTTGATCGAAGAATTAAATACTTATGCACAGCAAGTTAATTCAGACAGGAATCATCTAATGAAATTAAATTTAGAAATTAGGATTATTAGTATTTTGGTCAATGATTTTACAGTTGAGAGGACTATTAAAACTAATATTCCTGAAGTAATAGCGGAAATTATAAAAGATTTTCACGATAATTATCAAGATGAGATTCACTTATCTAATTTGGCATCACAGTACAATTACAGCTATGCATACTTTTCTAAGCTTTTTAAAAAATACTTGGGTGTTGCACCGAAAAAATATCTGACTCTATTACGGGTTCAAAAGGCTGCTGAATTAATTGAACAGACGAATGATAATTTCAATAAAATTGCTTTTGATACTGGCTTTCCAGATGAGAAAAGTTTTTATATGTCATTTAAAGAACGTTATAAACAGACGCCTCTGCAACATCGAAAAAAGACTCACAAGATTATCGGGATTAAATAGAGAGGAAATTTAGTAATGGCTGAAAAAGTTGATTTAGATTCAATAGTGAAAAGAATGATTTCTGAGATTCAATCAGGTGAATTAGTTGATGATAATTTGAAATTACCTTCAGAACCACTTTTAATGAAACACTATCAAATAACCCACTATGCCTTAAGACAAGCATTGAAACAAATGAATTTAATGGGATATGTTTATCAAGTACATGGGGTAGGGACTTTTGTTCGTCATCAACAGACAAGAGATTCAATTGCAATTGAACACGAAACTGGTTTATCAGAAGAGATGAGACGAATCGGTAGAAATTTAACGACTAAAACTGCTTCACAGCGAGTTATTAAAGCCTCAGAAGCTGATTTTTTATCGAAGACGTATCACTTTAAAGATGATGACGAATTAATTGATATTAAACGATACCGGTGTTTAGATGGTAAGCCATATTTAATGGAGCATTCTTATTATCGTAAGAGTTTAATAGATAATATCCCGATGAAGGCTCTATATGGATCATTGTTTGAATATTTTGAAGAGAGTCGAAAAACTCAAATCGGGTTCATTGATGAAATTATCATGTCGACATTTTTACCTCAAGATGCGGCTGAATTTATGAATTTATCAGTTAATTCACCATCTTTATTGATTAATGACGAATCCTATTTAAGCAATGGCGAACTATTAGCTTTTTCAAAACAGTATTATAATTACGAAAATACGAAATTTTTCGTGGTAAAAAAGATTCATTGATTCAAAGTTACCGATAAAAAAAGCGGATTTACTAATTCAATTTGAGTTAGTAAATCCGCTATTCTTATTTTGCAACAATATCTGTATAAATTGTAATTGCAACCATCAGTAAGATAAAGAAGAGAATAATCGAGATCATAATGATGTGCCGCTTTTTGTTCATCAGTAGAACTGCAACAAATTCTCTAATCAAAGCATTAGGTAAAAAGTAAAGTCTGGTTGGTGCTCCGATTCCATTGGCGGCTAGACCAGCCATTTTGGCATAGAGACCAGCTCGAAAGATGTGGTAATTATTGCTGAAAAATTTTGTATAAACCTTATTGCCACTTGAATCCTCTTCAATCAGAGATTTAGAAAATTGCATATTTTGAAGAGTATTCTTAGATTTATCTTCCAAGATAATTAAATCTTTATCCCAACCATGATCAATCGCATAATTTGCCATGGCTTTTGCTTCAGAGAGTTTTTCGTCAGCTCCCTGACCACCAGAAAAGACAATTTTGGGAGCTGGGTGTCCTTTTTCGATTTGTTTATTAGCAAATTTAATTGCTGCATCAATTCGATTGCCCAATAATTTGGAAACAGTGTCGCCATTGATTAATCCTGCTCCCAAAACAATCAAATAATTAGCTTTATATCCTCTAGGGAAGAATTGATACAACAAGACGTTTACCAAGAAATTGTACGAGCAAAGTATTAAATAAGCACCGATGACTGGTAAACCGGAAATTAAAGTATTGAACCAATTAGGTAAAAATTGTGAATGTCCAGCTAGAAGTCCATTTACAAACCACAGTACAATCAAAAAAATTCCTAGTAACAAAGTAAGCATATTTGATAAAGTATGGCTCTCATGTTTCCAAACGATTATGGCATTCCATAACAGTAAAGCCCACATAGATATCAGGACTAAAGAGATTATCCCCAATATTAGTAGGAAGATAATCCCCATCACGGTAACGAATGGTAAATTACCGGTACTAAAAATCAAAACGGCTAATTCTGCTAGAAAGCTAAAGAAAAAAATCGAAAAAGTAATACCGTTGATTAAACGTCGTGGTTCTTTTAACCACATGAAAAGGAAAATAATTAACATGACGACTGTGACAGCACCCCAATAAGTCGAAATTTTTTGTAGAACATTCATATATGGAACAAGTGTATTCATTAAGTCCACCTCTTTTAAATTAGATAAAATCCCCATAATTACCTTAATTTTATACCTATGATGGGAAAATGTTGATAAGAAGATACTCAGGAAATGTTATACAATTAATAATAAGAAAATTATTAAAATTATTCTATTATAAGGATTTAATGGAGGCGTGTGGGATGAAGCAGATTAAATTAATTTTGAGCGACATTGATGGAACAATTCTTGATGATAAAAATATGATTGATGGTGGTTTAAAGAATAATATACAGAAATTACGACAAAAGAAGATTCCATTCATTTTAGCTTCAGCTCGATCTCCTAAAGGGATGGTATCCATTGCTAAAAAATTGGATGTATTAGATAACCCAATTGCTTGTTATAACGGTGCTTTAGTAGTTAAAAATCTTCAAGCAGAAAAATATACGACGATTTTGAGTCATGAATTAAAAATCTCGGAAACACAGCAGATATTAAATATTTTAATGAATAAATTTCCACGAATAGCAATTAATCTGTATTCTGGCTCAAATTGGTATGTGGAAAATATCGATAAATGGGTTAAAATTGAAGCAGATATTACAAAGATGGTTCCAATTGAAACTGATTTGACTCAATTGGTAGCAAAAGATAAAATCCCCGTGCATAAATTATTATTAATTGGTGAAACGTCTGAAATTAAAAGGGTAAAGCAGTTTTTGGAAGAAGCTAATTATTCTGACAGTTCATTTTATTTATCTAAAGATAATTATTTAGAGATTACTAATAAACAAGTATCTAAGGAAAAAGCTTTACGTGAATTGGTCAACTACTATGAAATCAATTTAAGTGAGACGATGACTCTAGGCGACAATTTTAATGATGTTCCAATGCTAGATTTAGCGGGATTAGGTGTAGCAATGCAAAATGCTCCAGAAGAAGTTAAGCATCACGCACAAGTAACGACTAAAAGTAATAATGAAAATGGAGTTTCTTTTGCTATTAAAAAATACGCATTAAAGGAGTAGGAAAAAATTGTCTAAAGTTACAATTATTCGAGCTGATATTGCTGATTTACCTTTTCGTGTGGATGCGATTGTTAACGCAGCCAATAGTGCTTTGATTCCCGGAGGTGGGGTCGATGGTGCTTTAAATGCTAGGGCAGGTGCCAATTTAAAGAAGGATATGTTAGCTTTTCACGGAACTCCTACTGGGACTGCAGTATTTACCAAAGCTTATAATTTGAAGACTGATTACGTCATTCATGCTGTGGGTCCCAGATATATTGATGGTCATTCTGGAGAAGAAGCCTTGTTGACCAGTGACTATAAGTCGATCATGCTCTGGGCTAAAAGATTAAAACTTTGGACGATTGCGGTTCCTTTTTTGAGTACTGGAGTTTATGGTTATCCTTTGTACGAGGCTATTTGGATAGCTATTGAGACAATAAAGAAAGCCGATGTTGACACAGAAGCCTTTTTAGTTGCTTATGACAGTAGGACTGAGGATATTGCCAAAAGTATCTTGGAACAGAATTAAATTTTATGAGAGAAAGCATTAAGAGGGGGATTATATGGTTTGGTTATGGACACATTTAATAACATGGATCGTAATGGCAATTATGATTCTATTAGCGCTTTTTACTAATTCACATACAAAAATTTATGAAATGATTACACGTGTTGGTTATCTTGTAATTATTGGTACAGGAATTAAATTGGGAATTCGGGCATGGTCGGTTGAACCAGTGTTACTTATTATTAAAGTATTGGTAGCTTTGGCATTTATAGCTTTAGTTGAAATTGCCTTTGCTAAGAAAGATCAAAAACAGTTATCTAAATCTTTGATTTGGTCAGTAATAGTTCTTTGCTTGGTAGTCGCTGTTTTAGGGTTTGCCTTGGCAGGATGGTATCCATTTATTCAACATTAAATATAAATAATATGGTCAATTTTTGAGCAGTTAGGCAAATGGACCAAGGCAATCATACTTTGATTACCTTGGTCCATTATTTTATATGAAAAATATATTTCTTTTGAAAATCATTAAAATCCTAATTGACCATTTGTTCATTGACGTATTGGGCATAAAGTTTGTGATTCTGCATCAATTCTTTATGGGTTCCGTGTCCAGTAATGTGTCCCTGTTCAACAAAATAAATTTGATCTGCGTCAACGATTGTAGATAGTCGATGTGCTATTACTAAAGTTGTACGCCCAATCATTAATTGATCTAAGGCACGTTGGACTTTCTCCTCTGATTCTGAGTCCAGACTAGCAGTGGCTTCATCGAGCATTAAAATCTTAGGATTTCGAAGAAAAGCTCTAGCAATGGCAATTCTTTGTTTTTGACCACCGGATAATTTAACGCCACGTTCACCAATTTGTGTTTCTAATTGTTCAGGGAATTCTTTTACGAAACCATCGGCATAAGCCAAAGACAATCCGTTCCAGAGTTGTTCGTCAGTCAATTCTTGATCTAAACCATACTGTAAATTGTCACGGATACTACCAGCAAAAACAGCACTATCTTGTGAAACGTAACCAATTTGGGAGCGCCAATTGCTTAGATCTATTTGTGAAATATCATCTTCACCGATTAAAATTTTTCCACTGTCAGGTTGGTAGAATCTTTCCAGTAAAGAGAAGATAGTTGATTTACCACCACCACTAGGGCCTGCAAATGCAATGACCGTATTGGGCTTGGCTTCAAAGGAGACATCATTCAAAATCTGATGATGATCGTCATAACTGAAATTCAAATTCTGGGCTATGACGGTCTGTCCTTGAACGTCGATTTCTTGACCGGTTGCTGTATTCTCAGGTTCGGTCGTAAGAATTTCTTGGATTCTTTCAGTTGATCCCATGGCTTTTTGAACTTGAGAAAAGAAAGTAGCAAAACTAGCGATTGGAGTAATGATGTTGAAGAGATAGAGTAAAAAAGCCACTAAAGAGCCACTAGAAAGGGTTCCTTGCTGAATTCTCACTGCCCCATAACCTAGAATACCGACAAAGATTCCTAACATGACAGTCGTCATAATAGGTTGCAAGACGGCCTCGACTTTGGCGTCTTTGATACCAACTCTAAAAATCTTAGTGATGAAATTTCCGCCAGTTACCTGTTCAAAGTTTTCACCATTGCTAGATTTGATTAAGCGAATCTCTGATAATTTCTCACTGGCATCAGCATTGAAGTCAGCGGTAGCTGCTTGGAGTTTGCGTCCTAAGCGAGACATAATTTTTCCAATTGGCAATAAGATTAAAACGATAATTGGTACTACGCCAAACATCAATGAAGCCATTTTCCAATCCATGAAAAAGAGGATAAACATTGAACCAATTAATTGGATGGCTCCGGTGATGAAATTGGGAAATTGAGAGGTAAAAAGATCTTTGATAACACTGGTATCATTGACCAATCGTGAACTGCTTTCGCCTGATTTATGATCATCGAAATAGGTAACAGGTAATTTCAAAAGGTGGGCCCATAATTTTTCACGAAGGTTCTTTACAGAGCTTTCACCTACGTATCGTAAGATATAGCCGCCAATCGTTCCAAAACCTAATTGAATTACAAAAGCGAGAATTAAAACGATAAGCATTTTACTGTCAATTTTTGACAAGCCGCTAGTATCAACTAAATTTTTGGTTAATTGAGGAACAATCAAGCTAGCTCCACTGGTGACAAGGCTCAATAGCATTCCTAAAATAAAAAGTGATTTTTTAGGATTAACGCTGTTGATTAGATGAAGAAAATCCTTAAATTTAAATTTTTTAGATTTCTGGGAAAGGGATTTTGTCATCGTTATTTCATTTTGCATTTTATTATCCTCACAAGGTTAAAATTCTTTGCCACGCCAGAAGTCGTTTCGTAAATCTGGACGGCCATGTCCATGTATTCTGTGACCGAAATCAGGCATACAATTTTGATCAAAAGGCATGTTATGTAAGTTTTTTCTCATTTCATGTCGCATATGGGAAATATCTTCTGGAGACATATCCTGATGTAATTTCATCATCTGATCACGCATTTCTAACATGGCCTTGAAACGATCAGTGGGGTCGACAAACTTGTTAGCATTTTGCTTAAAGTCGTCGTCCCAACCGTCAGAGATTTTTTGAAGATAAGTACTGAATTGAGATTTTTCGTCTTCGTTTAAACCAGCAAGAAAAGTTTCACTGTAACTTTCATTTTTTAAAGAAGCATTCTCTTTAGCTTTTGCTTGACCAGCGGCAGTTAAATACACACGTTTACTACGTTTGTCTTTAGAATCTTCTTTCCGAGTGATCAAATCCTTAGTTTCCATCTTCTTCATCAATTCAGCTAAAGAACTAGGGCGGAGGTCGAGTACCTCAGCTAAGTAATTTTGAGTTAGTCCATCTTCAAGTTTTAAAATAGCTAGAACTCTTTGTTGGCCAGTTAATTTCTGTTTCTTTTGACTCATGAAGTAATTGGCTGCTTCATTGATGTATCGCATTTGTTTCATTAGATCGTCTGTAAGTTGACTCATAGTTAAATTTTCTCATTTCGTTTTTTTAAATTAATTCGGTACCGAACTTTATTGCAAATAGAAGTATAGTTCGGTGCCGAACTAATGTCAACATAAAAGAAATTATTTTTTGAAATTAATTGTTTTAAACTAATTAGTTGACTTAGTGGTAATAAATCTTTAGAATACAAACAGTAAAAATTATCATTTAATTAAGCGAGGGAAATAATGCGGCAAAATATTATTTTAGAATGTAGTAAGACGAATGAACGTCTCTATTTAACTAGCAAGAACAAACAAAATAACCCTGATCGTTTGGAATTAAGAAAATATTCACCAAAAACTAGACAAAAAGAAATTTTTAAAGAGGTAAAATAATGGCTAAAAAATCAAAAATTGCAAAGAATAAACGACAAGTAGAATTGGTTGAACGATATGCCAAATTACGTAAAGAATTGAAAGCACAAGGGGACTACATTGGTTTATCAAAATTACCAAGAGATTCAAGTCCAATTAGAATCAAGAATCGTGATTCATTAGATGGACGTCCGCATGCTTATATGCGTAAGTTTGGAATGTCACGTTTGAATTTTCGAAAGTTAGCTCATGAAGGTAAGATCCCTGGCGTTCAAAAAGCTAGCTGGTAAGGAGTAATTATGGAAAAAGTAGCATTAGCAACTGCTTATAGACAGTTGAAAAGTCCTAATATCAAAACACGCAAACGTGCTTTAAGAGTTATCAAAGAAGCTAAAAGGTTTGCATAATAATATTTTAAATGGCTGTCCCTCAAGTAGAGGGATGGTCTTTTTTAGTCTTGAGTTCTTTTATATTTTTCTCGGTCGTTAATTTCGTTATAATTGAATTAATTACAATATTTGGAGGGAATTTGATGGCAGATTATAGAACTGAAGAAGACACCTTAGGACCAGTTAGGATTCCAAGTAGTGCTTTGTGGGGTCCACAGACGCAAAGAAGTTGCAATAATTTTTCCACTGGTGCAAAAATGCCTCTAGAGATCATTAAGGCTTTGTTGCAGATCAAAAAAGCTGCGGCAATTGCAAATAAAGAAAGCAAAGTGATTAGTGCCAAAAAAGCTGACTTAATTGTGCAAAGTATCGATCGGCTATTGGAATTAAGTGATGAAGATCTGCGAAAAGATTTTCCATTGGTTATTTATCAAACGGGTTCAGGAACACAGACGAATATGAACGTAAACGAAGTCGTTTCGCATATGGCTCAAGTAATTGATCCTGAAATCGAAATTCTTCCCAACGATGATGTCAATCATGGACAGAGTTCTAATGATATATTCCCCACAGCAATGAATATCACTGCTGCTTTGGCTGTGGATAAGTTAGAAGGTGCAACCAAGCATTTGATTGATGAATTAAAACAAAAACAAGAAAAATATTGGAAAGTTGTTAAGATTGGTCGCACACATCTTCAAGATGCCACACCTTTAACTTTTGGCCAAGAGGTTAGTGGTTGGGTCAGTATGTTGGAACATGATCTTTCTTACTTGAAGGAATTAAATAAAACTTTAAGTGAACTGGCTATTGGTGGGACTGCTGTTGGAACGGGCTTGAATGCCGCTTTTGGATTTGCTGATAAGATTGCTGAACAGATGACTCAAGTTTTCAATCATTTCTTTACAGCTGATACGAACAAATTTTACGGTTTGGCAGCCCATTCTGGGTTAAATGTGGTCCATGGAGCAATTAAGACGTTGGCAAGCGATTTATTAAAAATTGCTAATGATGTTCGTTTCTTAGCTAGTGGTCCCCGGAGTGGTTACGGAGAATTAAATATTCCCGCTAATGAACCCGGATCTTCGATTATGCCTGGTAAAGTCAATCCCACACAGGCTGAGGCTTTGACAATGGCAGCAGTTCGAGTAATGGGAAACGATGTTGTAGTAAATGTTGCCTCTAGTCAAGGTAATTTTGAAATGAATGTCTATAAACCAGTTTTGATCAGTGCTTTCTTAGAATCGTGTGAATTATTGACCGGAACTATGACTGGCTTTTCAGATAAGTTGATTGCTGGGTTGGCTGTTAATGAGGAACGGATGACACAATTGGTTGATCAATCATTAATGACTGTTACGGCACTCTCACCACATATCGGTTATCATCAAAGTGCTGAGATAGCTCAAAATGCTCAGGCTAATAGGATGACGTTAAAAGAGGCAGCAATCAAATCAGGATTACTAACTGAGAAACAATTTGATCAATGGGTCGTACCGATTGATATGACTAATATTGAGGAGAAATAAGATGGCTGAAAAATTTGTTTTTAAACCAACTAAAATTGAACAGTTACAGGATAATTATGATGTGATTATTATAGGTTCCGGCGGAGCTGGCTTGACGAGTGCAATTCAAGCTTATGAATTAGGACTTTCGCCGGTAATTCTTGAAAAAATGGATAAAATCGGTGGCAATACCACACGTGCTTCTTCGGGGATGAACGCAGCTGAAACTTTTGTACAATTGAATCATAAAATTGTGGATAGTTTTCAAGCTTTTTATGACGAAACCTTTGTTGGTGGCGGCAAGAAAAATAATCCAGAGTTATTGAAGTTTTTCACTGAGCATGGTGCATTGGCAATTGATTGGCTAGAAAAGCATGGCATTGAATTGGATGATTTGACGATAACTGGTGGTATGAAAACTATGCGCACGCATCGTCCTAGTTCAATGGCACCAATTGGTGGATATTTAGTTACGGAATTGTTGAAATTGGTTAAAAAAGATCAAATACCGCTTTTTGATAAAATTAAAGTGGATAAGTTGTTGATGACTGATGGAAAAATCTCTGGTGTTATTACAGACAAAGAAAAAGAGATACATGCCGGTGCAGTAATTCTAGCTACTGGTGGTTTTGGTGCGGGTAAAGACTTGTTAGAAAAATATCGCAATGATTTACTTAAATTAAAAACGACTAACCAGCCAGGTGCCACAGGTGATGGGATAAAATTGGCAAAAGCAATTGGAGCTAAGTTGGTCGATATGGATCAAGTACAAGTTCATCCAACTGTTCAACAGGATACGTCACATGCCTTTTTAATTGGCGAGGCCGTACGTGGCGAGGGAGCTATCTTGGTTAATAAACAAGGAGTGCGCTTTGTTAATGAATTGGATACGAGAAAGAATGTTACTAAGGCTATTGACGATTTAGGTGGTACGGGCGCTTACTTGATTTTTGATACCGGAATTAGAAAACGAGTTAAAGCAATTGAATTCTATGATCATGTTGGCTTGGTCGAATCTGGTCAAAATTTGTTAGAATTAGCGGATAAAGTTGGGTTTGATCCACAGACATTACAAATGACGGTGGATAAGTGGAATTTTGCGGTTGCTAAAAAAGATGACCTAGAATTTCATCGGACTACGGGGATGGACAGAAAAATAATTCAAGGTCCATTCTTTGCTATCCATATTGCTCCAGCCGTTCATTACACAATGGGTGGCGTTGCCATTAATCCACAGACGCAAGTTTTGAATGAAAATAATCAAGTTATTAAAGGCCTGTTTGCTGCCGGTGAAGTGGTTGGCGGTTTGCATGGGAACAATCGTATAGGCGGCAATTCAATTGCTGAAACAGTGGTTTTCGGACGCCAAGCAGGTCAACAAGTTTTCAAGTATCTTCAATAATGTGAAATCATGGTATCCATGCTAAAATGATTCTTTTTTTAGTTGCATGTTTACCTTTGGATATAAAAAATCCCTTTTATGAATATCAGATGAATTTAATTATTTCATCTGACAATCATAAAGGGATTTTTGTATCTCGATTTCTAGAGCTTGTTTCTAGTCCGAGGCTTTTGTCCTAGTCTCGTAGACTTTACAAATACTTCTTTTCCAATAATATTTGAAATATCTGACACTATTTTATTAATATCATTAGTATCATCGAATGCTGATAGATCAATATTTTTACCATTAGTCAGGGCGACATTAAAAAAATATTTGTCAGTGAAATCATTCAGCGCTGATCCAACGATGTAGTAACTTGAATCTATAGCACCATTAGGACCTATTCCCTTTGGATCAGAAAGTCCTTTATTTTTTTTAAGCGAAATTGAATTTATATTATTGATATTAATTGAAATGTTTTTAACAAAATGTGGAAAGAAAATTGCCGATATTCGTTTTCCAAAACTATCGTATTCACAATATTGGATGCCGTCTTTTGAAATCTCCCAGTAGCCAAAATATTTCTGAATGTTTATTGAGATAATGCTAGAAGCAATAATAATACTAAGTAAACCAAACATAATACCTATCAAAATGTTTCTTGAAATCAGGAAACAAACTATGCCAATGCCAACTCCAATAATTAATGTTATCAACAGTGGAACATAGTTAATCTTTCTACCAAATCTTCTAATCATTATTATCGCCATCCTTTGATTTTTGATTAATATAAATAATTGAGAAGCAGTAAAATTTAAATGATTTAGATATTTATCAAATATGTATTATTGTTTTTTTGATGATCTATCTAAATATATATTATCAGAAATAAAGGTGGGTAGAACATCTATACTATATTTACTTAAAAAGATAATTCCATCCAGGATTATCTTTTTTCAACAGAATTCTGAATAGTGGATTAATATTAATTGATTTTGAGAATGGAATTTGAAAAACGGCAGCCATGTTTTTTTTTATTAAAACAGTGTAGTAGAATGTATGATAACAAATTTAATAAAAATATTTTTGAAATATTTAAAACGGGGGGATCAAATGAATTTTATCGGACCACTATGTCTTATTTTGATCACGACCACGATAGCGGGCCATTTTGCTAATCGAATAGGAATTCCTGCCGTTATTGGTGAATTATTAGTAGGAATCGTTTTAGGACCGGCAATGCTTGATTGGATTAAGTTGGATAATTTAGTCACAGCATTTTCTGACATTGGTGTAGTTATTTTAATGTTTTTAGGTGGATTGGAAAGTGACTTGAAATTATTACGTAAGTATTTAAAGCCAGCAATCATCGTGGCAGTTTCAGGAGTTATTTTGCCGGTAGTTGTCATGGGTGGAGTGACATATTTATTCGGTTTTTCATTTTTAGAAGCTTTATTTATCGGAGTAGTTTTTTCAGCTACATCAGTTTCTATCTCGGTGGCAGTTTTAAAACAATATCAGGCCTTATCAACTCGAGAGGGAGCAACAATTTTAGGAGCGGCAGTGGCAGACGATATTATTGGGGTACTTTTGCTATCTTTGATGATCAGTTTACTTGCTAGTCAAGGAATTCACGCAGGTTCAAGTCAACCGGGAATTTTATTTATTCTGTTAGAACAATTAGCTTTTTTCTGTGGAACCTTTTTGTTAGTAAAATGGATTGCGCCTTATTTAATGCGTTTGGGTGAACGTCTGATCGTTCCTTCAAGCGTGACGATTATGTCGATGATTATATGTTTGAGCATGGCTTGGTTGGCTAATTTAGTTGGATTAAGTGGAGCTATTGGAGCATTTTTCGCTGGAATAGCCGTTGCTAATACACCTTATAAACATATTTTAGCGGATCATGTAGAACCATTAGGAAATTCGATTTTTATTCCGGTTTTCTTCGTTAGCGTAGGTTTAAATATGACCTTGGATCATTTTTTGAGAAATCTAGTTTTAGTAGTCGTTTTGGTAGTGTTAGCTGCTTTAACTAAGTGGATTGGTTGTGGTTTAGGTGCAAAACTGAGTGGATTTGATTCTCTAAGTAGTTCGGTAATTGGAACAGGTATGATTGCTAGAGGCGAGATGGGCCTCATAACAGCTCAGATTGGACATCAAGCAGGTCTTTTGAATAATACCGATTATTCGGCCATGATTTTAGTAATCATTTTGGTAACCTTAATTTCACCATTATTATTGAAACAGACGTTAAAGAAATCTTTAGCGATCAATAAATAGAGTATATAAGAAGATTAATGTAGTAATTTGAATTTACTATGTTGATCTTTTTTTGTGTGTAATTTGATTAAAAAGGTTGATTTACACGTTAATTTAATATACTGTATTAGTGTAGTAGAACAGTATGGAGGAAAATGATGGAGTATATCGACAATATCCCGATTTATCTTCAAATCAAAGAAATTTTGTATCATAAAATAATAACCCATGAATATGAATTAGGGTCACAATTGCCTTCGGTACGACAATTGGCAGTGTTATTTTCGGCTAATTCTAATACCGTTCAAAAGTCTTTAAAGGAAATGACTGAAGAAAAGATTATCATAACTCAACGTGGCAAGGGGAACTTTGTTACGACTGATGGGGATGTCATTGATAGATTAAGGAGTCAAATTGTGAAAAATACTTTAGACGAAACATATGATAAGTTGCATGCGTTAAAAATGAATGATAATGAAATAATTGCCAGCTTTATTAATTATGTTAAGGAAAGGACCAATTATCATGAGTAAAATTTTAAAAATCAATAATTTAATTTATAGAAAAAATGGTAAAACAATTCTAAATCATATTAATTTAAATTTAGATAATGGAAAAATAGTTGGGCTGCTGGGGGAAAATGGTTCCGGTAAAACCACTCTAATGCGCTTGATTGCAGGTCTCAATGCTAGTAATGGCAAAATGATTGCTGTTAATGGAGCAACCGCTCAAACAGAAATCAAGCGACAAGTCAGTTTCAGCGATGGTTTATTAGGATTCAATCGAAGTGAACGAATTAAAGATGTTGTTAATTTTTATATAAATGCTTATCTGGATTTTGATTTTGTTAAATATAGTAAAATTTCTAAATACTTAGGCTTAGATGAATCGAAGCGTTTGTCGAGTTTATCCACTGGGACTAAAGGAAAATTAGTCATTGCATTAGCACTATCGCGGAAAACTAAGTTATATCTGCTAGATGAACCATTAAGTGGAATTGATAGCATGTCTCGAAAGAAGATAATCAGCAGTATTATCCAGTGGAAAGAAAATGATTCGACAATCATTATTAGTGATCACTATGTGACTGAGATTGCTAGTTTACTAGATGAAATTGTAATCATCAAAGATCAAACAATTTATGAAACTGACACAGTTGAAAATATTCAAGAAAAGTATCATTTAGGCGTTGAAGAATATTATGAAAAAGTTTATGAGGGAGGAATTACACGATGAGTGGTCTTAAAGGAATAAGTAAGAATTTAATATGGGAAAAATGTAAATTGGCAAATTGGATCTTAGTCATCGACCTCCTTGTCATGGTTGTGATGGCTATTATCAATTTATTTATGAATGGATTTTCTAGCCTTAGAGAAATTCCTGCAATGTTTTTTACTAGTGTAGTGATTGTTAATTTTATAAGTCTTATTTTATTAGCTAGAGTAAATGAACGAGTGTGGGTCAGCAATAATTACCGTCTCATTCCTATTTCTGAGACAAAATTATATTTAGGAAACTTATTAACGACTATTGGAGCAATGATTTATTTACAAATTATTGAGGCTATTTTTGCGTTGATTTGTAGTATTCCTAGTTTCATAAATGGCAGTTTCAGTGAATCCTTAGGCTTTTTTCCGTCCGAGACAAATGTTGTTGAATTAGCAATCCAATTCATTTTAGTATCGCTTTTGGGAACAATTCTATTGTGGTGTGGAATTACTCTAATTCATTTTGTTATTAATTGGATCAGTGGATTCTTACCATTTGGGAAGCAGAAATTTGTTCTATTTTTAGTCTATTTAGTTGTAATCCTCTTAGTGCTTTGGGCATTCAATTATATAACGGGTAATATTTTAATGATTATTTATAAAAATGGTCTTATTAATTCAATGGGAGAGATATCTTCTGCCATCTGGTTAACAATTGGTATTGAAGCCGTATGGATCGTTTGTTTAAGTGCTATAAATATTTATTTACTCAAACGTTGGATCGAACCGATCCATTAAATTTAAAAAAAGCTCAGTGGTGATAACCTTGATGGTCGTCACACTGAGCTTTTTTAGTGTGTAATGTTAATTAAGAATTTATATCTCGTTTTTACTAATCATTTTGTGTGGCATAAGTAGTTGAGTCTTTTAGAAATTTTTCATCGTCAGGATCAGCACCAACACGTTTATTACTATCAAGTTGAGCAATTTGATTCATTTCTTCAGAAGATAGATGAAAATGATAATTAAAGAGTTGTATGTTTTCTTGAATACGTTTTTCATGAGTTGATTTAGGAATAATGACTTCACCACGTTGAATGTGCCAACGCAAAATAATTTGTGCAGGAGATTTCTGGTGATTTTGAGCAATTTCTTTAATTACGGGATCATCAATAACCTTATTGACCCCGCCACCAAGGGGACTCCATGACTCGTGAACAATATGATGTTCTTTCAAATATTTATGCAAATCGTTTTCTTGTAAGTAAGGATGAGTTTCGATTTGATCAACCATGGGAGCAATTGTAGCTGACTTCATCAATTGTTCAATATGATGAGCCTTGAAATTTGAAACCCCAATAGCTTTGATTTTTCCTTGTTTATAAAGATCTTCCATAGCACGCCAATTTTCTTCGAAGCCGGCAGCTGGCCAATGGATTAAATAAAGATCCAAATAATCTGTGTTTAACTTTTGTAAAGATCTGTTGAACTGTTCGATTGTTTCGTCATACCTACGGATATTGTTCCAAATCTTAGTAGTAATGAACAAATATTTACGGTCAATTCCAAAGTCTTTGATAGCTTTGCCGACAGCTTCTTCATTATCGTAAAAACTAGCCGTATCAATGTGTCTATAACCACTTTCTAGTGCCCATTTGACACTGTTAGCAACCTCTTTATCATCCATTCTAAAAACACCTAATCCCACTTGGGGAATTGTTACACCATTTGCTAATTCAATGTAAGGAATATTTGTAGCCATAAATTTACCTCCTATATTAATTTCATTATAGCGCTAGAGGAGTTTGATCGTGTAATTGGAAATAGAATTCATTTGTATATAAATTGTATAAAACATGTAAACATTATATTTTTTTATTTTACAGAAAATTAATCGTTACTTTACATAGCTTTGTTAATCTATGGTTGTTCGAAAAAATGACAGAGAAAGTTGGAAGTTAGTTATGAAAAAAGGGCGATTATTAACCGCTTTTAAAGTGCTTCATAATTGTTAGACAAGAAATCTAACAGTTATGGAGCGCTTTTTATATGGTTAAATACAGTTCAAAATTAAAGGCAGAAGTTGTTGGTGAATACCTCCAAGGTGGAACCAGCATGCAAAGTCTCTCAGAGAAACATAATTTACCTAAACGGCAAGTCAGTTTCTGGATTCAAAAATATCGCTTAAGCGGCGTAGACTCGCTTAAGCGAAAAAAAACTAAACGAAGCTTTTCAGCTGAATTTAAAATTGATGTGATAAACTACTATCAAACTCATGATGAAACTTTAGCTGAAGTATCCGCCAGATTTGATGTTAACAAGTGTCAGATTAGTTCCTGGAGAACGGCATTCAATAAACATGGCATAGAAGCCTTGAAGTCTCATCCGAAAGGCAGAAAATCCAAAGTGAAAAATGATAAAAAGAAATTACGTCATTTAATAAACAAGAATGAATTAGATCAACTTCGCGAGGAACTCGCAAAGAAGAATCAAGAATTATATGACACAAAGTTGGAGAATGATATTTTAAAAAAATCAATGACCCTGTTCGGAACTTCAAAGGACGCAAAAAAACACAAATAGTTGATCAGATCAGGGTAGAACAAGAGTCTCTTCCAAAAGCAGAACGGTATAAGATAGGCGATATTCTTAAGGCCATTGGACTTAAAAAGGCCACTTACCATGATGAGCGTAAACGTATCAAAAATCATGTAGATAAGTACAAAGATATAAAAACTGAAATATTAAAAATTACTGAAAGTGGAAAATGTCGTGGACGCCTAACCTACGGTTATCGTCGCGTACAAGAAGGATTAATTAAACTAGATATTCACATAGCAGATGCCGTAGCTCGTCGCTTGATGAATGAGTTAAATGTTCAAGTAAATCTTTATAATCGTCATAAAAATGGAAAGTATTCCTCATATAAAGGAACTGTTGGAAAGGTCGCACACAACATTTTACATCAACAGTTTAATGAAACTGAGCCCTTTAAAGTCCTGCATACAGATGTCACACAAGTTCGTTTAAGGGATAACGAATGGGCTTATGTTTCCGCAATTACCGACGAGGCAAGCAAAGAAGTTCTAGCGTTCCAAGTAAGTAATAGTCCCAATAGTAAATTAATTATGGATACATTAAATGAATTAACGACAGTTATACCTAAAGGAAGCAACCCAGTGATACATTCAGATCAAGGCTGGCATTATCAACTAAATTATTATACTGATAGGCTTTCTGAAGATGGATTTATACAGAGCATGTCTCGCAAAGGAAATTGTCTCGACAATGCGCCAATCGAAAGTTTCTTTCATCTATTCAAAACAGAATGTCTCAATGGATTTCCACCTTGTAAAGATATGAAAGAATTTAGGAAACTTTCTAAGGAGTACGTCGATTGGTTTAACAATCGACGCATCTCAAGAAAAACAAAAGGCATGACTCCCCGCGAATACAGGGAACATGCCTTATCAGCTTAACAATATTCAATTTTGTCTAACTTTTGTGTTGCACTTTATTTTCTAGGGGTATTTCTATTATTAACCGGTGTATTAGCTGGTTGTTCTTCAAAGAGTTCAGCATCACCAAAAGCTGGAAGTAATAGCAACAAAGAGATTACTATGGTTTTCTATCCAAATGAATCAGCCAAGAATTTCAGCGCTTCACGTAAGGCGCTAAAAGAAGAATTACATAAGGCAACTGGTAAGAAAATCAATATTCAAACTACTACAGATTACAACATCGCAATTGAAGCAATTGCTTCTGGTAAGGCTCAATTGGCATTTATGGGTGCTGATGGTTATATTCAGGCACATGCTAAAAATAAAAAAATCGAGCCATTACTTCTTCAATCAGGACCAGATGGTACTAAAAAAGGCGCAAGCTACCGTTCATATTTAATGGTTCAAAAGGATAATGCCGACAAGTATAAAAAAGATGGCAAGTACAATATTGATAATATCAAGGGTAGGAAAATCTCATTTGTTTCAGCTAGTTCTACTTCAGGATTTGCCGTACCAACTGATGAAATTCAAAAACATTTTAAATTAGAAAATAAAGATCAATTATCAGAAGGTGGAAAATTTTTTGATAAAGTTCTTTACGGTAGTACTCATCCAGGCTCAGCTATCAATTTACTAAAGGGTGATGCTGATGTTGCTGCATTTGACGACGGAGATTTAACACCATTCTTGAAAGTAACTTCAGGTAGCTACGACAAGGTAGGCTCAACTTTCACTGTTAGAAATGACGCCGATGCACCATTTGCAGAATTCAAGGGAAAAGAATTAGTTAACTTGTCAGTTCTTCCAGTTCAAAATGGACCATTTGTTGTTAACTCAAAGGCATTAAGTAAAGATGATATTGATGCAATTGCAAAGCATTTCACATCAAAAGAAATTACTAATAATAAAGATCTATTCTCAGATGGAAAAGGTAAAACACCAACTTTATGGCAAAAGAAGACCGATAAGACAACACTTCTAAGGGTTGATGATGATTGGTACAAACCTACTCATGAGTTAGTTGGTAAATAAGAGGCTGCCTATGTTAGAAGTTAAGAATTTAGATAAGAGTTATCAAAAAGATCTTCCTGCTTTAAGTGATATATCTTTTAGCGTCAAGCCAGGGACATTTGTTGCAATTATTGGTCCTTCTGGAGCGGGAAAAACGACCATTCTAAGAAGCCTAAATCAGCTGATCAAAGATGACAGTGGTGAGATTTTGATTGATGGCGATGATATTCGTTCAGCCAATAAGGCACAGCTAAGAAAACATCGTCGTCAAATTGGAATGGTTTTCCAGAATTATAACTTAGTAGAACGCTTAACAGTTATTGAAAATGTTTTACATGGTCGTCTAGGATACAAATCTACTTTAGCAGGTGTTCTTGGTCGTTATACCAAAGAAGAAAAAGAAGAAGCTATGTCTTTACTGGAAAAAGTTGGTCTAGAAGATTTTGCTTTGCAACGATGTTCAGAATTAAGTGGTGGACAGAAACAACGTGTGGGAATCGCACGTTCACTCATCCAACATCCTAAAGTGATTTTATGTGATGAGCCGATTGCCTCCCTCGATCCTGCTTCAGCTCAAACAGTTATGCAGTTACTTAAAGACCTGACTGATGAGTACAATTTAATTTGTGTGGCTAATTTACATCAAATTAATATGGCAAAAAAATATGCTGATCAAATTATCGGTATTCGTAAGGGTCATTTGGTCTTTGATGAAGCTGCCGATTTACTATCAGAGGATATTTTGAGGACACTTTATGATCAGAAAATTACAAAGGAGTTTGAATAATGCAATCTTCTGCAAAATTTTTACAACGCAAAGGTTGGCGTCAGACCGTAATAATAGGGATTATTGGCGGTATTTATTTATTAGGTAGCTGGCTTTTAAACTTTGATAGTTTAAGTGGGTTGATTGCAATTCCAAAAGCCTTTAATTGGTTAGGAGTAAACTTTCAGCCGACATCTGAGTCGATTAGTTATCTACCAAAAATCTGGCAAAAGTTATTTCAAACGGTTTTATTGGCTATTTCATCGACAGTCGTTGCTGCCATTATTTCCATCTTTATTGCTTTAGTCGGTTCTAAGGTTACGGGAATAAATGGTTCCGTTCAATTAGTTGTACGTGGGGTGGCATCGTTTTTTAGAAATATTCCATTAGTAGCTTGGTCAATGATTCTATTATTTTCATTTAAACAAAGTGACTTCACTGGCTTTTTAGCTCTTTTGTTAATGTCGATTGGTTTTCTGATCCGTGCTTTTATGGAGATTATTGAAGATGAAGCCAGTGAGACAATGTTGGCTTTAAAAGCAACTGGGGCTGGGTACTTTCCGGTAATTTTTCAAGCCGTATTACCTCAGATTTTACCAAGTGTTCTAAGTTGGATTCTTTACATGATTGAAAATAATGTTCGAGATGCGACTTTGGTAGGTATTTTGACCGGTACGGGAATTGGTTTCTTATTTGATCTATATTTCAAGAGTTTTAGGTTTGATGCCGCTGGGATGACCATTTTAGCAATTATAGTTGTAGTGATTATCTTAGAGTTGATTTCAAATCAAATCAGAAAGGTGATTTTATGATAGAGAGTGAAGAGAGAATCGTAAAAAAGCCACAGATACCAAATTCGCCAAATATTAAGTTACACACTAATAATTTGTCTAGAACGATGATTATTTTAGTTTTTACATCGCTATTACTGATTACTGGATATACATTGACTCATTTGGATACAGCCAATGTTCAAATAGGTTCAGCATTTAAAGAATTGTCAACTACCTTGCATCAAATGTTTTTGCAGCCCAATACTGGAACTGATGGCTTTATAGAATTGTTGCAAGGATTGGGAATGAGTTTACTTATCTCAGTAATGACAACTATTATTGGCGCCATATTCGGATTCTTTTTTGCAGTTTTAGCTTCAAAGAATTTGACCAATATTTATCTTGGAACTGGAATAAGAGTTTTCATGGCGATTGTTAGGGCGATACCAACGATTATCTGGGCACTGATTTTTTCAATTGTTTGTGGATTAGGTTCGACCGCAGCTATTTTAGGTTTGAGTTTTCATAGTGTGGCTTACTTAACTAAGGCATATTCTGAAAGTATAGAAGGAATTGATGATTCCACAATTGAATCTTTAAAAGTTACTGGTGCTAGATTCTGGGTTATCGTTTTTCAAGCAATTTGGCCAACGATTATGGCTTCGTTTGTATCATGGACATTTATTCGTTTAGAAATAAATTTTGCTAATGCTATTGCTGTTGGAGCAGCAGCCGGGGCAGGTGGAATTGGTTATCAATTGTTTGTTGCGAGTGGAATGAGTTTTGATTTCCATGAGGTTGGTTTTATTGTTTATCTGATTATTGCGGTTACATTTTTACTTGAGTTTATTGCGGTTAAAATTAGACATTTGTATCTAAGCCGTTAAGTTATGGAGGGTTTTATGATTGAAGCAGTTATTTTTGATTGGGCTGGTACAACTGTTGATTACGGAAGTTTGGCACCAGTGATTGCCTTTAAGAAAGCTTTTAAAGATGTAGGAATTGAGTTAACTGATTCTGAGATTCGTCAGGATATGGGGATGGCGAAGTGGGATCATATTGGTAAGATTCTTAATATGAATGATGTTAAAGATCAATGGAAACATGAGTACGGTTCACTACCCACAAATGATGATCGTAAGAGAATCTACTTAGGATTCCAAAAGTCACTGATTAAATACTTGAGAGATTATACAGAATTGAAATCAGGTGTTTTAAAAACTTTCAATTATTTAAAAGAATATGGAATAAAAGTAGCAACGACCACTGGTTATACTAATGAAATGATGAGAATAGTTGAGAAAAAAGCTTCAGAAAACGGCTATGCACCAGAACTTGTTGTTACATCAGAAGATGTTCATGATCAAGGTCGTCCATCGCCAGCAATGATTCAATACATCATGGAGAAGTTTAATATTGATGATCCTCAAAAGGTTATCAAAGTAGGCGATACTTTAGTTGATATCGAAGAAGGACATAATGCTGGTGTTAAGACAGTTGGGATAGTTGAAGGTAGTAGCTTAATGGGCTTATCGCAAGTAGAATTCGACGAGCTGGATGATGAGCAGCAACTTGTTAAACGTAATGAAGTTAAACGAAAATTTGAATTAGTTAATACTGATTTCATAATTGACAATATTTATGATTTAGTTCAAATAATTGAATATTTAAATGAAGCGATGGATAAAAAATGGTAAAAAAATATTTGCTTTTAACACCAGGACCCTTAACGACAAGTGAAGAAGTAAAGAATGCAATGGATTTTGACTATTGTACTTGGGATGATGATTATAAAAAGATTACTCAATCATTTCGTAATTCTTTGTTACGATTGGCACAAGTTACTTCTGATGACTACAGTGCTGTACCAATTCAAGGAAGTGGTACATACGGTGTTGAATCCGTTATAAGTTCAACAATTTCAAATAATGACAAATTGTTGATTGCTATTAATGGTGCGTATGGAAAACGTATTAGTGAGATGGCAGAGATTTATAATATTGAACATGTTGATCTGGTCGTTGACGAGAGAAAGCCCATCACATTAAAAGAAGTAACAGAATATTTAGATAAGTATCCTGATATTACTCATTTTGCAATGATTCATTGCGAGACAACTACTGGAATATTGAATCCTATCGAAGATATTATTCCTTATGTTCATGGAAAGGGAATTACTACGATTGTAGATGCAATGAGTAGTTTTGGTGGTATTCCTATCAATGTAGAGCAAGAAGAAATTGATTATCTGATAAGTAGTTCTAATAAATGTATTCAAGGTGTTCCAGGTTTTTCATTTGTTATTGCTAGAAAAGATAATTTAGAATCTACCAAGGGATTAGCTAGGACACTTTCATTGGATCTCTATGCTCAATATATTGAGATGGAAAAGGATAATGGTAAATGGCGTTTTACCTCTCCAACCCATGTGGTGCATGCTTTTCATGAAGCGTTGAGAGAATTGGATGAAGAAGGCGGGGTTAAGGCTCGTTATTTACGCTATAAAGCTAATCAGGAACACTTAGCCACTGGTATGGAAAAATTAGGATTTAAAGTTCTAATTGATGAGAAATGGCAGTCACCAATTATTACTTCCTTTGTTTATCCAACGGCTGATTTTGATTTTAGGAAGTTTTACCAACAATTAAAGGAAGATGGTTTTGTCATTTATCCTGGTAAGATTTCACAAGTTCCAACTTTTAGAATTGGTAACATTGGTGAAGTATATGATAATGATATTACTAAATTATTGTTAGCAATCAAGAGTATTGTGGACTAAAAAAAAGAGTGGTCAATTAATTGATCACTCTTTTTGATTCCCAAGATGAAATTTGAATAAATTGATTATTGTGGCATGATATCTCAAATATAAAAGCTCCGAGAATTCCCACCAAGTACCTGCTAAAAGAGCACTGCCAAGAACATCGCTAGGAAAGTGTCCCCGCAAATAGACTCTGGAAAATGCTACAAGGATTAACCAAAGTATTGCAATAACAGAAATACCTATTCGCCAATTTTTATTGTGCAAGTGAGGTAGAACTAAAAAGATTATGGTTAATATCAATAGAGTCGTTCCAAAGACGTGTCCACTAGGAAAGCTGTAACCCGATGCGGGTAAAATAGCATTCAGTGGACGTTGACGATGGACGGTAATTTTAATTAAGAATGAAATGATATTACCACTGATAAGAAGATAAATGATCCATAGAGCTGTTTGCTTATAATTATTTTTTAAAAATAAGAAGGCGATAAGTAGTAAATATATCAGGTCCATTAGAGGACTGCCTAAGAAAGTGACGGTTTTGAAAATTGATGTAAAACCTGAGGAAACCATCCCTTGTAAAATAGTTTGAATGGAACTGTCGAAATTAGTTATAAATGAATTATTAGTAATAACCATCAATTCTAAAATAAAAAAGATGACTAAATAAATCATTGCCAACCATTTTCTTTGGTTGTTTTGTTTAAAAATCAAATTGAACTCCTTTTTAAAAAACAATTTTTTCTTAAGCTTCGATTGTAATATTATTTTCATAAAATTTATAGGGTAAAACATATTAATTTTAAATATATTTGATTATGTAAAATGTTTCACACCATTAACAAATTAATGATATAATCAAGCTTACAAAAAGGAGGCTTTAAATGTTAACATTAATGGCTGCTAGTACAAGCAGTTCTGCACCAATTTTAATTGCGATTGGTGTAGCCATTCTAGTAATAATCTGGTTATTTATTAAGACCGGAATTGCTCTATTACATCATCCAATAATCGGAATTATTTTAGTTTTACTTGGAGTTCTAGGTTTGTGGAACTATATGATTATAGGAATTGGTGTAATTGTGGGTGGAATAGTTTTCTTAGTAGTTTCACAATTCTTTAATAATTAATAAATGAAAGCAAGACTTAATGTCTTGCTTTTTTATGTGGCGTTGAAGTGAAATTTTCTGAAAATTAAGGTCTATTTGGTAAATTTAGACTAAATGAAATTCTTAACAAGAAAGATTATTTGATTTTTTTACTAAAGTATTCGATGATAACGTTTGCAAGCAATGATAATGCGTTTGAATGTATAAAAATGCTTTATCATGGATATTTTAAGAAGGAAAGTGGAAATATGACAAAAATGATAGCTGGACAAGCTTTAGTAAAGGTTCTTGAAGATTGGGATGTTGACCACGTATATGGTGTTCCCGGAGGTTCAATTAATCATACTGTTGAAGGACTTTATTTGGAAAAAAATAAGGTCAAGTATATTCAAGTTCGTCATGAAGAAGTTGGAGCAATCGCTGCTTCAGCTGACGCTAAATTTACAGGAAAAATTGGAGTTGCGTTTGGTTCCGCTGGTCCTGGTGCCACACATCTTTTCAATGGTCTATATGATGCCAAAATGGATCATGTTCCTGTTTTAGCCTTGGTAGGTCAGGTTCCACAAGAAAACATGAATACTAACTATTTCCAAGAAATGGATGAAGGACCAATGTTTAGCGATGTGGCGGTTTACAACCGCACTGTAACAACTGCTGAACAGATTCCCTATGTTATTAATCAAGCAATTCGTGAAGCATATCGTCAAAAGGGTGTAGCTGTAGTGATCCTTCCTGAGAATTTAACCGCTGATGAAATTGATTATGTACCTGTTAAGACACCTAAGATTATTAGTAGCAATAATTCTCAAACGATTGACTCTCAAGATGTTGTTAATACCTTGAAGATGTTGAAAGAAGCCAAACATCCGCTGGTTTATGCTGGTCGTGGATTACTAGGTGCAAAAGATGTATTAACAAAATTTGCTGAACAATTTAATTTACCTGTAATGAATACGGTTCCCGCTACTGGAGTTATTAGTACTGATCATCCTAATTTCATTGGTACTTTCGGACGTTTAGGAAGCAAATCAGGTTTTGAAGCATTGCAACATACTGACCTCATTTTATTCATCGGTTCAGAATTCCCCTTTGCAAGATTTTGGCCCGAAGGTGTCAAGATTATTGATGTGAATAATAATCCTTATGATATTGGAAAAACAGTTGATGTCGATTATGCAGTCATTGCCGACGCTAAGAGTTATTTGCAAGCCTTGATTGATACCAAAGAAACATTGCCAGCTGGAACTTGGCTGAAGGCTAATCAAGAGAATAAAGCTAACTGGGACAAGTGGTTGGATAAATTGGCCCGTGATGATAGCGATGGATTAAATCCAGAGACAGTTACAGCTAAGATGGCTGAATTAGCAGGTCCCAATGATACTTACGGTGTTGATACAGGAAATGTATCTGAATTTGGAGTTCGTGGATTGCCGATGAACCACAATCAACGTTTTGCATTATCAGGTCTGTTTGCCACAATGGGCTTTGGATTACCAGCTGGCTTAGCTGGTGCCTTGAGTGTTCCTGATGCCCAAGCTTGGACATTGTCTGGTGATGGTGGTTTCTCAATGGTTGCACCAGATTTGATCACAGAAGCTAGATATCACTTACCAGTTATCAATGTAATTCTTTCTAATGAGAGATTGGGCTTCATTTATTATGAACAAGTTGCTTCAAAACAACACCTTTATGGAGTTGACTTGACGGGAGCAGATTGGGCTAAGGTGGCTCAAGGACTTGGAGGCATCGGATTTACCGTTAAATCCATTAAAGATGTCGATGAAACATTTGACCAAATTAAGAAATTACAAGCTTCTGGCAATAAGAAACCAATCGTTGTCAATGCCTTAATTAAACAAGACGATCCAGTAGCTACTGCCTTTATGCCACTCGACGCTAAATTGTATGGACAAGAAGCAGTTGACGCTTATTCCAAGAAGTATCACATCGACGTTAAAGAGCAACCTTCACTTGGCGAATTGTTGAGAGCTCAAGGAGATAATGACTAAACTAGACTTTTTAAAACTTGGATAAACAAGTAGAATGAAGAGAAAGATATTTTTATCTTGCTCTTTATTTTTTTGTGAGGAAATTGAATAGTGATTAATAATATTGAAGATTTAACGAACGCGGTGCAGCAACAAAAAGATCAATTTCAAGTAAGTGGGAAAGCTTTTGAGTTTTGTGATGCAATACATCAATCACAGATATCAGCTAGTGGTAATGACTGGTCTATTGCGGGTTCTAGTGGTTGGATGGGGATTTTCACAGCATTGAATCATTACATTCATCGCCGCTTTATGAAACAAGAAAAGCGGGATTTGGAAGATTTGCAACATAATATTTCTAAAAATTATATAATCCGTAAGACAAGTCAAAAGGGACAATATGAAATGATTTTAAGAAAATAATGATAGAAAAAAATAAGCTCAATAACGACAAAATTATCGTTATTGAGCTTATTTTGTTTTAACCAAAATTTCCAGAAACGTAGTCCTCAGTAGCTTGCATTTTAGGATTGGTAAAGACATTAACAGTCTTATTGTATTCAATAATATGTCCCAAATGGAAAAATGCCGTGTAATCGCTGATTCGCGAAGCCTGTTGTAAATTATGAGTGACAATAATAATGGAATAGTCTTTACTCAAATTTTTTAAAGTCTCTTCGATTTTAGAGGTTGAAATGGGATCTAAAGCACTAGCAGGCTCGTCTAAAAGCAAGATATCGGGACGCATAGCAATTGATCTGGCAATACAAAGTCTTTGTTGCTGACCACCAGAAAGAGCTAAAGCACTTTTATTGAGATTGTCCTTTACTTCATCCCAAAGAGCAGCACTTTTAAGACTTGTTTCTAAACGTTCATTAAGTTCATTTTTATTAGTGATACCAGAATTCTTTAATGCAAAAGTAATATTTTCTTTAATTGATTTGGCAAAAGGATTTGGTCTTTGGAAAACCATTCCAATATGTTTTCTTACTTCATAAACGTTGATCTTATTCGAATTAATATCAACATTTCGATAAAGAATTTGACCATCAACTTGAGCAATTTTATCATTCATTCGATTTAAACAGCGTAGAAAAGTAGACTTGCCGGAACCAGATGCTCCTATCAACGAAGTTATTTTGAAACGTGGAAATTCTAAATTAGCATCAAAGATTGCATGGTTAGCACCATAATGAACTTGTAAATCTTTAGTAGTTATAGCCTTCTCATCAGAAATAGCAGTGATATAGCGGTCACTTAAATTATATTGTTCCAAAGCTGATTCCTCATTTCGTCGCAGTAATTTTTTTATAGAGTTTGTTTCCCAAGAATCGAGCTCCTAGGTTAAATATAAGAATCACGATAATCAACACTGCCGACGAAGCGCTGGAAATCAGATGTGCGTCTGGCGTGACGCTTTCAGTATTAACTTTCCAAATGTGGACGGCTAAAGTTTCGGCGGGGCGCATAGGATTTAGAAAGCTGGTACTAGAAAAAACATTCCAATTACTATAGTCGACAGTTGGAGCGCTTTGACCAGCAGTATAAATTAAGGCGGCAGCTTCACCAAAGATTCTACCAGCACTTAAAATAAGTCCGGTTAAGATACCAGGTAAGGCGGCAGGAAGAATAATTTTAGTCGTTGCTTTCCAATTTGAAAGACCAAGCGAAATTCCGGCCTCTTTTTGTAGATTAGGAACGCTTCTAAGTGATTCTTCAATGTTTCTAGTTAAAAGTGGAAGATTGAAGAATGTTAAAGCAATAGCTCCAGACAAGATAGAAAATCCTAAATTCAACTTGATAACGAAAAGCAAATATCCAAATAGACCCACTACAACCGAAGGTAAAGAACTCAAAACCTCAACGCTGGTTCTGATTAAGTCAGTGAACCAATTGTCTGAAGCGTATTCGGATAAATAAATTCCAGCTCCTAAGGCGATTGGTAAGGAAACTATGATGGTTAGAACTAGTAAATATAGGGAATTAAATAGTTGATCTCTAATTCCACCGCCAGAACTAAATGATTGGGCAGCTGTAGTTAAGAAGTGCCAAGAAATATCTGGGACACCGTTAAAGAGGATGTAACTGAGAATAGCAACTAATAATAAAATTACTAGAGTGACAATCGAATAAATTATGAAGCTAGCAATTTTGTCTATTTTTTTAGCATTCATTTAAAAACGTCCTCTCTTTCCAATAAACTTAACGATTAAATTCAAAATCAACGACATCAGTAAAAGAATCAAAGCCAAGGACCACAAAGCGTTATTGGGTAAAGTTCCCATGACTGTGTTTCCAATATCGGTTGTTAATTTACTTGTTAATGTTGAAGCTGGTGAAATTAAATTTTTGGGCATCAAAGCTGCATTACCGATAACCATTTGAACGGCTAAAGCTTCACCAAAAGCTCGAGCCATACCGAAGATGATAGCAGTTAATAACCCAGGAATTGCAGCTCGAAGTACCACCTTATAGATAGTTTGCCATCTGGTAGCACCTAGAGCCAAGGAAGCCTGACGGTAATAAAGAGGAACAGATTTTAGACTGTCGACCGACAAAGAGGTTATAGTTGGTAAAATCATTACGAAGAGAACCAAAGTACCAGATAAAATTCCAAAACCGGTACCGCCAAAAATGTTACGAATGAAAGGTACTACGACAGACAAGCCGATGAAACCATAGACTACTGAGGGAATACCAACCAATAATTCGATGACCGGCTGTAGAATTTTACTGCCATTTTTACTGGAAAACTCCGACATAAATATGGCGACACCAATGGCAAAAGGAGTTGCGATTAAGGCAGCCAGAAGTGTCACGCTAAATGACGTAACGATCATAGGCAAAGCTCCAACATCGGGATGTCCCTTAGCATCTAAAGCTCCAGGGTTCCAATTAGTTGTAGTTAGGAAATCAAATACATTAACTTTGTCTTTTGTAAATGTTGCTAGACCTTTTGAAGCAATGAAATAAAGAATACATGTAACTAAGAGAATAATTAAACCGATACATAAATAACAAATTCCCTTGCCAAAGTAATCTTGAAAGGTGGCTTTGGATTTCGTTTGTAGTTGTTTTTGAATATTATCCATAGGGAATCACTCCTGTATATAAAAAAAGGAACTTCGACCAAGATTTTACTGGCTTGAAGTTCCTCTAGTTGTTTATTTAGAACTAACTGTTCCTTTAGAATCTTTTTGAACCTTCATATTATGGATACTAATGTATCCCATGTCTTTAACTAATGATTTTTGAACGTCATCTGAATTCATGTAATTTAAGAATTTAGCAGCGGCACCTTTAGCAGTACCATTTGTATACATATGTTCATATGACCAGATTTTCCATTTGTTGTTTTCAACGTTGTTGTCAGTAGGTTTAATATTGTCGATTGAAATTGGTTGAATCTTGTCATTAATGTATGAAAATGCTAAGTAACTCACTGCACCAGGTGTACTTTCAACGATTTTTTGAACAGTACCATTTGAATCTTGTTCTTGTGATTTAACAGCTTCAGCACCTTTTAGTACAGCAGCTTCAAAAGTTGCACGTGTACCACTACCCTTAGCACGATTGACAACAGTGATCTTTTCATCTTTGCCGCCAACTTCTTTCCAATTAGTGATCTTACCAGTAAAGATTTTTTTAACTTGATCCATTGTAAGGTTCTTTACATTAGTATCTTTGTTAACAACTGGTGCCATACCAACAACGGCAACCTTATGGTCCGTTAGCTTTTTAGCGTCGACACCTTGTTTTTCTTCAGCAAAGATATCAGAGTTACCAATAGTTACAGATTTATCTTGTACTTGACTTAGACCAGTACCAGAACCTCCACCTTGAACTGTGATATTAACTTTACTGTTCTTCTTTTGGAAATTAGTAGCAGCTTTTTCAACAAGTGGTTGTAAAGCAGTTGAGCCAACTGCCGTGATTTTGCCGGAAGTTTCACTGTTATTATTTCCTTTAGACGCAGCAGAAGATTCTTTACTGCTACTGTTTCCACATCCAGTTAAAACTAACATCAATGCTGCTAGTCCCATTACTAATGAGATAATAGTTTTCTTTTTCATTTCTCAAGCCCCTATTCAAAGTCGTATTGATAAAATCATTTATCGAACACTTTTAAATATAGAGGGGGTGTGTATATTTAATGTTTATTTAATGTAAAGATTTTGTAAAGTTGACAATAAAATATACATTTACTTAGTAGACTGAGTTTTGTAAAGGTGCTTAAGAGAAGGAGCCACTATTACAAAAATTGTATTTGGGTATATTGAAATACAATGGATGAAATTGTCTTTGTAAATGACCTACTTAATTTTCATTGTTATAATCAAAATGTTAAGTGGCTGTTATTAGTTTTGTTAAGAAAATTTACCTTTTCTAAACTTTTTAATATTGTAGAGTTTTCATTTCTTTACAATACTAAATGACCGGAAGGAAGTAGAGATAGGATGCAACCGCTAGTATTGTTGAGTAATAAGCTACCGCTTTTTATTGAGATCAATGGTTATTTTAATAATCAGGGATGGTTTATCAGAAATGTAACCGATCCAAATGAAGTTGAAAAACTGGTTGAAAATGAGGGCGCCTCTGGTTTACTCTGGGATTCATCAATTACCAGTATGAGTCAATCATTAAGAATACTGAAATCGTTGCGTAATAAGATTTCGGGACCAATTATCGTTTTAGCACCAGCTAAAGATAAGAAAAAACGGTCACTTTTTTATAATATTAATATAGATAGTTTCATTACTAGACCATTTGAATATCCGGAATTAGTAGCTAAGGTAAAGCAATTATTTTGGGTTTACGATCGTTTTTCTATTACAAATGATTTAAAAAAAGGTAAAAAGCAGGAATATCGAACTGAAACAGTCAAATATAACGATATTGTAATTGATTTTAAGCACTATAAGGTCACACACCGTGGCTATGATATTGGATTAACGCCAAAAGAATTCAGTCTGTTTTGGTATTTAGTTCAACATCGTGGAAAGGTTTTAAGTCGCGATCAACTATTAGAAGGAGTCTGGGGATATGATTCGACGGGCTCGAGTCGAACGGTTGATATTCACATTAGTCATTTAAGAGATAAACTAGCAGAGAAATCTGCAACAAAAGATTGCATTAAAACAGTACGTGGTTTTGGCTATGTGTTGGACAATCAATATCCATTGGTTTCAGAAAAGTAATTAATATAACGTAATTTTTTTAGTTTCAGACATAAAAAAGAGTTGTACTAACTGATTATTTTCAGATAGTACAACTCTTTTGCTTTGTTATTTTTGAAGTTTAATTCTAATTAATTTGTCAATTTCGGTAACTACCAGAACAATTGCTCCAGCTGCGATAGCGAGTCCCCATTCAGACAAGGAGATGGCTCCCGTTGAGAAGATGTCTTGCATGAAAGGTACATAAGTTAGAAATAGTTGGAGCAATAACATTAATCCAACGAAAATAAAAACTTTTGAATTGGAGAATAGTTCTTTGGATAATGCTAATTTTGGAGTTCTGATATTAAATAGGTAGAAAATCTTACCGATAATCAATGTATTGACCATAGTTGTACTTGAGATTACTTCACCAACACCTAAATTATTAAGATAAGTGTCGATGACTAAGCTGACCGCAGCAATTAAGATTGCTACATAGGTCATTTGAAAAACGTCGTGGCGGTTCATTAATCTACTACCAGTTTTTCGTGGTGGTCGATCCATGATTCCTTCTTCAGCGGGTTCAAAAATTAGAGCAAATTGAATCGTGATAGCCGAAACCATATTGATCCACAACAATTGTGTCGGTTGCAAGGGAATTTCTTGCCTAGTCAAAATAGCGTAGGCTACGATGAGACCTTCAGAAAAGGAAATCGGCAAGAGATACAGAATACTTTTCTTAATGTTATCAAAGATACGGCGTCCTTCTTTAATAGCCGAGGACATGGTTGCAAAATTATCATCTGTTAAGATCATATCGGCAGAGTCCTTAGCAACGTCAGTTCCTTTGATACCCATAGCCACACCAATATCAGCCTTCTTTAAAGCAGGGGCATCATTGACACCGTCGCCAGTCATTGCTGTAACTTTATTATCCTTTTGTAAAGCGTCGATAATTTCTAGTTTGTTACTAGGTGTTGTACGAGCGAAAACCTGATTCTTATTGGCAGCAACAATTTTTTCGTCATCTGAGAGAGAATCCCACTGCGTACCAGTAATAGCATTGATCTCGTCAGCCAAACCAAGTTTTTTACCGATTGATTTAGCGGTAATAGCATTGTCCCCAGTGATCATTTTAACCTCGACCCCGGCGCTTCTCATAACTTTCAATGATTCAATTACTTCTTCACGTGGTGGGTCAATGATAGCAACTAACCCTAAGAAATTAAGTCCATCGACAATCATTTCCTGAGTTACGGTATCGGTATTGTCAGGCTCCTTTTCATAACCTACCGCGATAACACGTTTACCTTCTTTAGAAAAAGCCTCAACTTTATTTAACCAATAATCGTAATCAAAATTTTTATCTTGAAGTCGAGCCATATCCAATAATTTATCAGGGGCACCTTTTACAAAAAGAATCCGTTCGTCTTGCTCGTTTTTAACAAGTTTAGCGATATATCGGTAATCTGAATCAAAAGGTAAAATGTCGACTTCTTCAAATGAGTCAGCTTGACCATAAGGAAAAACTTTATGATAGAGAGTTAAGAAAGCACCGTCAGTAGGTTCACCACTAATAATCCATTGATTATTTTCATGATGTAACTCGGTATCATTAGCGTAATAGCCACCCTGTAAAAGTAGTTTTAATTTAGATGTCATCTTTACAGGTTGACCATGGTCAGTAATTTCTCCACTTGGTTCATAGCCCGTTCCACTAACTTGTAATTCTAAGTCATCAACTAGAATATCGGTGACAGTCATTTCATTCTTAGTTAAAGTACCAGTTTTATCAGTTGCTACAACGTCAACGGAACCTAAAGTTTCAACGGCAGGTAAAGTTTTGACGATCGTATGTTGTTTCTTAGCCATGTCACTAACACCCTTGGCTAGAATAACTGAGGTGGTAGCAGGCATACCTTCAGGAATCGCACCAACCATCATTGCTACAACAGCTAAGGCTAGAACTGGTAGGGCATAGGTGTCAAAAATCAAACCAACGATAAAAATCAAGATTGAGGCGGCTACGATAAAATACGAGACCTTTGTTCCTAGACCATCAATAATTTGCATCAATGGAGTCTTTCTTTGTTTAACGGAACTAACTTCAGTAGAAATTTTACCAATCTCAGTATCGGAAGCTGTGGCGATAACTAGTCCACTACCACTACCATTAGTGACCGCTGTTGAGGCAAAAGCCATATTAGTCTGTTCGGCTAGTGGAATATTTTCATCAGTTAGTTTATCCGCAATTTTTTCAACCGAATTGGCTTCACCCGTCAAAGCTGATTCTTGAATACGGAGATTATCCGAATCAATGATTCTAAGGTCAGCGGGAACATTGTCACCGGCTTCTAAGAAAACTGTATCGCCAACGACTAATTCTTCGGCTGGAACATCTTTTCTTTTGCCATCTCGATAAACAGTCGCTTCGATTGATAGCATTTGTTTGATTTTTTCCAGAGCATCAGAGGCGTTAGCTTCTTGATAATATCCGATAATTGCATTGATCACGATTACTAATCCAATAATAATTGAATCGGAATAATGTCCCATCAATAAGGTGATAATGGTAGATGCAATCAACACATAGATAACCATATTGTTAAATTGACGAATAAACATCTTCCATTTAGGTGTTTTTTGAGATTCTAATTTATTAGGACCATTTTCCTGCAGACGTTTTTTAGCTTCGGTTGCAGTTAGTCCAGTTTTAAATTCATTTGTGTTATATGTTTCTTTTAATTTTTCAAAGCCTAGTTGATATGATTTAGGTTTCAATTTACATCTCCTTTAATTTTAGGGTTAAAAAAAGCGCATTGCTTAATAGTAATGTGCACACTCAGCTCAAAATTCGATGTAAGAAATATATAAGATGTGTTTTCAGTAAAGTTCACTCCCTCGTATAGTAGTAATAAAGATATCAGGAATCCTATATCATGTCAATATTAAAGAAATAGTTAAATTCTTCTAATATTTTACAAATAGTATAGTTGGAGTATACCAATTTACTAATAGTCTAGTCCATTATAATAAATGTAAGCGATTAATAAACTTTCATTTAAATATTTATAATAGTTTGTTGTTGCAGTATTGGATGTATACCAGTATCATTAGTTTTGTTATAAATGTTCTATTCGTATAAGGAGGAAAATAGGAAAATGAAAACCTATCTTCAGAGAATGGGCCGATCACTTCAATTGCCTGTGGCTGTTTTGCCAGCAGCAGCGTTACTTGAAGGTATTGGTCACTGGTTACCACAGAATTGGAGTTTATCTCAATTTCTACAAGTCGGTGGTACGGCAATACTGAGTCAATTAGCTTTATTATTTGCTATTGGACTTTCAATCGGGATGTCTAAAGTTAAGGACGGAGCTGCTGCAATGGCTGGGGTCGTTGCATATATTGTTCCCACTTATGTTTTGGCTCCCAATCAAGTTGCTTTATTAAAGGGAATTAATGTTAAAGCTGTTGATCCAGCTTTTAATGCGATTGCAGGAAATGTTTTCATTGGTATTGTTGCAGGTTTGATTGCTGCGGCATTGTTTGATCGTTTCCATGAAACTAAGTTACCAATGGCTCTTTCATTCTTTAGTGGAAAAAGATTGGTTCCAATTTTAGCCACTTTAGTAATGTTAGTTGTTTCCGTTGTTCTACTATTTATTTGGCCAGTTCTATATAACGCCTTAATTAGTTTTGGTAAATTCTTCGTCAGCTTGGGTGCTGTCGGTGCTGGTTTGTTTGGATTCTTCAATCGTCTGTTGATTCCAACTGGATTGCATCAAGCTTTGAATCAAGTCTTTGAATTTAATATTGCTGGTATTAATGATATTGGTAATTTCTGGGCCAACAAAGGAACAAAGGGTATAACAGGAATGTACTTGGCTGGCTATTTCCCAGTTATGATGTTTGGTCTTCCTGCTGGAGCATTGGCTATTTATAAAAATGCTCTACCAGAACGTAAAAAAACTACAGCTGGTTTGATGATGGCTGGAGCCTTTGCTTCATTCTTTACTGGTGTTACAGAACCTTTGGAATTCTCATTTATGTTTGTTGCTTGGCCATTGTATGTTATCCACGCTGTTTTAACAGGATTATCAATGGGATTTGCAGCATTTATGCACTGGACAGCTGGTTTCACATTCAGTGCTGGATTGGTTGATTATATTCTAAGTTTCCATATGCCGATTGCAAATAAACCATATATGCTATTAGTACAAGGTATTGTAATGGCATTTATCTATTACTTTGTTTTTGATTTTGCAATTAAGAAATTTAATCTCATGACACCAGGTCGTGAACCATTGGATGATAGTGCCAATGATCAAACGGTCGCTGTTGCTACATCTGATAGTGATGACAAATATATGATTGCTGCTAAGAAGATTTATGCTGGAATCGGTGGTCATGATAATATTAAAGTTATTGATAATTGTACGACACGTCTACGTCTGCAATTGGAAGACACAAGTAAAGCAAATAAGTCACAAATTATGAGTGCTAATGTTAACGGAATTAATGTTTTGGATAAAACTAATATCCAAATTGTTGTCGGAACAGAGGTTCAATTTGTCGCTGATGCATTGAAGAAGTTATATGCTGAAAATGCTCAGATTTCTACTACTAATAGTGATTCTGATAAAAAAGATGTACAAACAGAGCCAGTTAGCGATATTAAGTCTGGCGAAACGGATATCTTCTATAGTGTCGCTAATGGTAAATTAGAAGATATTGAAAAAGTTTCCGATCCAACGTTTGCTCAAAAAATGTTGGGTGATGGCTATGCGGTAGTTCCAAGTGATGGTAAAATTGTTGCTCCAGTCGATGGTACAATTACTACTATTTTCCCTACAAAGCATGCTTTAGGTATTAAGACTGATAATGGTTTGGAAGTACTAGTGCATATGGGGATTGATACTGTGCAACTGAAAGGCGAACCATTTGAAATCAAGGTTACTGATGGTCAAAAGATCAAACATGGCGAGCAGCTTGCCCAAGTAGATCTTAAACAAATTACTGACGCGGGTAAGAAGACTGATATGATGGTTATTATTACTAATATGCCTAGTGTTGCTTATATGAAGTACAACGTTTTGAATCAAGATGTCAATTTAGATCATGAAGTTGTGAAAGTTACAACTAAGTAATTCTATTTTATAAATAAATAATATGTAATCCAAATATCCGATGTGATGACTATTCTAGATAGTTATTACGTCGGATTTTTTTAGGTTGAAGGATTAAATTATTTTGTGATATATAGGTATAGACCTTTTCTGCAAAGTAAAATGTTTTATAAAAAAATTATTGAAGAATAAAAGGACGGTTGAGCTAAGTAACATCCCGTTACATTTATGTAACAAGTGAAAAAATATTGGATAAAAATATATTTGTTTTTTGTAGTAATGGTTGTAATTGTTGATATTAAAGGGGTTGTAGCACTTTTTTATGAAAAATAGTGAAAGTACAAATCGGCTTTCAAATATCACAAATTGATTCTAGAAGACTTAATATTTTTGAAAATAAAGTTGATTGGATAATAATTAATTATTAAGAACCTTGGTACAATAGTCTCAATTAATATGCCAAGTGTGTATAAAAATAATTAAAAATTTAGTAAATATTAATTTTATTGAGTCTGGTCTAGACTTTTTTTAAAAAAGGGCTGTTTTTTTTCTGAAAAAATGATATTATGTAAGGGTTCACATGAAGGGTGAGCTATATTAAAGCGATTTATCTAGATATTATTCATCATTTTATTTAGACCCATTTTATGTGGTCAAAGTAAGCGCTTTAATAACATAAAAATATAAGGAGGATGAAACATGGTTGGAATTATTATTGCAAGCCATGGTGACTTTGCCGACGGTATCAAGATGTCTGGTTCAATGATTTTCGGTGAACAAAAAGATGTTCAATCCGTTACATTACAACCTAGCATGGGGCCTGATGACCTTAAGGCAAAATTGGAAGAAGCTGTTTCCAAGCTTGAAGATCAAGAACAAGTTTTGTTCTTAGTCGATCTTTGGGGCGGAACTCCATTCAACCAAGTTAACGGTTTGTTCGAAGAACATAAAGATAAGTGGGCTATCGTTGCCGGACTTAACTTACCTATGTTGATTGAAGCTTATGCTTCACGTATGTCAATGAACTCAGCACATGAAATTGCTGCTCATATTATTGAAACAGCAAAAGATGGTGTTAAGGTTCGTCCAGAATCATTGCAACCTAAGGATGCTGCACCTAAAGCTGCACCAAAACAAACTTCAGGTGGTAAACCTGGTTCAATGAAATATGTTTTGGCTCGTATTGACTCACGTCTATTACATGGACAAGTTGCTACTGCTTGGTCAAAAACTGTTGCACCTACACGTATCATCGTTGTTTCAGATAATGTTGCTAAGGATGATTTGCGTAAACAATTGATTATGCAAGCAGCACCAGTTGGTGTTCATGCTCACGTTGTCCCTATCAATCAAATGATCAAGATTGCTAAGGATGATAAGCATTTTGGTGGAGAACGTGCATTGCTATTATTCGAAACACCACAAGATGTTGAAAGAGCTGTCGATGGGGGCGTTCCATTGAAGACTATCAATGTTGGTTCAATGGCTCATTCAGTTGGTAAAGTTCAACCTAATAAAGTTTTGGCTTTTGATCAAAATGATATTGATACATTCAAGAAGTTGGAATCACAAGGCGTTAAGTTTGATGTTCGTAAGGTTCCTACAGATTCTGAGGATAATCTTGATAATATCATGAAGAAAGCTCAAGCAGAGTTAGATAAGAACAAATAATTAGGATTTAAATTTATACAGAAATAAAACGGAGGATTAATAATCATGCAATTAAATGCTATTCAGATTATTCTTGTCGTTTTAGTATCATTCCTAGCTGGTATGGAAGGTATCTTGGATGAATTCCATTTTCACCAACCAGTTATCGCATGTACTTTAATCGGCTTAGTTACAGGTCAATTGTTACCTTGCCTTATCCTTGGTGGTTCATTGCAAATGATCGCCTTAGGTTGGGCTAATATCGGTGCTGCCGTAGCACCTGATGCTGCTTTGGCAGCTGTCGCTTCAGCTATTATTCTTGTTCTTGGTGGTCAAGGACAAAAGGGTGTCGGTTCAGCTATTGCTATTGCCGTTCCTTTGGCTGTTGCCGGATTACTATTAACAATTCTATGTCGTACATTGGCAACTGGTATTGTTCATATCATGGATAAAGCTGCTGAAGAAGGTAGTTTTAGAAAAATTGATTTCTGGCAATATGTTGCTATTTGTATGCAAGGTCTACGTATCGCTATCCCTGCTGGATTGATTCTTGCAATTGGTGCTGGTCCTGTTAAGGCAATGCTAGATGCTATGCCTACTTGGTTGACAGATGGTTTGTCAATCGGTGGTGGTATGGTTGTTGCCGTTGGTTATGCAATGGTTATCAACATGATGGCTAGTCGTGAAGTATGGCCATTCTTCGCAATTGGTTTCGTACTTGCTACAGTTACAGATTTAACACTTATTGGTCTTGGTACTATCGGTATTTCTATGGCGCTCATCTACTTGAAATTATCTAAATCAGGTGGCAATGGCGGTTCATCTAACGATGGTGGAGGATCTTCCTCTAACACCGGTGATCCAGTCGGCGACATAATAGATAACTATTAAGAGGGGAGAACACATAAAAATGGCAGATCAAGTTAAAATTTCTAAAAGAGATAGAATAGCTGTTTGGTGGCGTTCAACATTCCTTCAAGGTTCATGGAATTACGAACGTATGCAAAATGGTGGCTGGACTTATTCATTAATTCCAGTTTTGAAAAAATTATATAAAACAAAAGAAGATCGTGCTGCTGCTTTAAAGCGTCACATGGAATTCTTCAATTGTCACCCATACTTGGCTTCACCTATTCTTGGTGTAACAATGGCCTTGGAAGAGGAACGTGCAAAGGGTGCACCTATCGATGATGTTACTATTCAAGGTGTTAAAGTTGGTATGATGGGTCCTTTAGCTGGTATTGGTGATCCTGTTTTCTGGTTCACTGTTAAGCCAATTATCGGTGCTTTAGCTGCTTCACTTGCTATGACTGGTAATATTCTTGGACCAATTATTTACTTCATTGCATGGAATGCTATTCGTATGGCCTTCATGTGGTACACACAAGAGCTTGGTTATAAAGCCGGTTCAAAGATTACTGATGACGTTTCTGGTGGTGTTCTACAAGATATCACTAAGGGTGCTTCAATTTTAGGTATGTTTATCCTAGGTTCATTAATTAACCGTTGGGTTGTTGTTAAATTCACGCCAACAGTTTCAACTGTTAAGTTAGCTAAGGGTGCCTATATTGATTGGTCAAAGATCCCATCAGGTGCACAAGGAATCAAGGAAGCTTTGATTCAACAAAAATCTGGTCTATCATTGACTGCTCATAAAGTAACAACATTGCAAGATAACTTGGATCAATTGATCCCTGGTTTAGCTGCTTTGCTTCTAACATTGTTCTGCATGTGGTTACTAAAGAAGAAAGTTTCTCCAATTGTTATCATTCTTGGATTGTTCGTTGTTGGTGTTCTACTACACGTACTTCATGTTATGTAATAAATTGAGAAATTATATTGGGGAGCAAAACATGATGTGTTATGCTCTCAGGTTTTAAGAACAGTGGACCCAATAACTCAAATTTGAGTTATTGGGTCCATTATTCTTTTTTGATAATAGAAAAATTTCGACGTATAATATTTTTAATGAAACATAGGAGGAAGTTAAATGGTCCAATCATTAAATACCAAAGCGGATTTGGTCATTAAAGGCACTTCACATTTAGGATTAACTGATTATGGGAAAATCATGGTTGGCGATAAAGGGTTCGAATTTTATGACGAACGTGATGTTTCCAACTACATTCAAATACCTTGGAGTGAAGTTCAACAGGTTGTTGTTTCTGTCATGTTTGGTGGCAAGTGGATACCTCGATATGCACTTCAAACTAAAAAGAATGGAATGTTTGCCTTTTCCTCAAAGGACCCCAAAAGAGTTCTTAGAGCTATTAGAGTTTACATTGAACCTAATCGTATTGTTAAATCTTTGACCTTCTTCCAAGTGGTTGCGAGGGCCTTTAAAAAGAATCCTAATAAGAAGAATAAAAAGAAAAAATAAGTTTAATTTATAAGTATTAAAAATCCCAATATAACAGTCATTAAGATGATTGGTATATTGGGATTTTTTAGGTTTAAAGAATAAAATAAATTATGTGTAGCATTTTTATGCCAAACAGACATAATTTGCTTATTTTCAGAACTTTATTTTGGCTAATTTGTTCATTTAGATATATCTTAAAGATAAATAAATGGTCAAGGTGATTGGGATGGAAAACGAATTGAGTTTTGCTAGAAAAATCAGTTTTAAACCATTATTAAGTAGTATTTTCCTAGGCACAATGGTAGAAGTAATGGCTTCTGTGGTCTTTTCAAAAGTAATCTTACTAGCAATTCTATGCGGTATCCTTGCAATGCTGATTGATAGTCTAGTGATTTATCCTCGTTATTTAAAAGAACTGTATGGAGGCTGGAGAATCGATCAAACGGGCCTTTATTATGTAGATTATGATAGTTGGCTCAAACGAGTTGCTTTAATTTATTTCCCGTTGCATCAAAAGAGTATATTTGTGCCCCCGTCTGCAATCAATAGCTTTAAGATTGTAAATGGTCCGGTAATTATAAATAGTCAGACCGTCAATGGTGGAATTTTAGACGTTAGTCAATTTTGTCATGAAAAGTATTTAGTCGTTTTTATTGATAATGGAGAAGTTAATTTGGAATTAACTTGGGACTCACAAGGAAAAGTTAGTGAACGTAAAAATATTGATAGACTAATCACGCTTTTGAAACACAGGTGTGAAATGAATAATCAATTAAATTCTGAAAACTAAAAAATCCGATGTAACAATCCTTTATTGATTGTTGCATTGGACTTTTTTGAAGCATTTTTTCAACAAATAAATAGTGAAATACATGAAGGGTGGTTTTACATTAAGGAGATTGATTGCGATGTGTAGAACCGTATCTCAACAAAAATAGAATAGTTTATCGAACGCGTTTCATGTCAAGTAAATTTCTAATATAATTGAAAATAAAAGATGAAGGAGGAGTCAATGAAATTTTTGAAGAGTAATCTCACTAAAATTATTATCGCTAGTTTAATTTTTCCAATTGTAATGGTAATTCTGGCCTTACTTATAAGGAATCAGAAGGTTGACGAGCTATGGCAAATTATTAGTGATGTTTTGGTATTTGTTGTAGCATTTTTATTAAACCAAAAGTATTTGAAGCAGAAAATGTTTTGGTTCAATTCAAGAAATTTAGGAACTCAATTGTATACAGCTTTGCCAGCGATAATCATTATTTTTATGTTAAATTCGGCCGTATTGGGTGTATCGGATTTTAAAGTTAAATTACGGATTGTCGTATTATGTCTATTAGTGGGTTTAGCTGAGGAGTATATTTTTCGAGGTATTTTAGTCAGTCTATTTTTAAAATTGTTACACAACAATGCCTTTGGCGCAGTGATTGGATCTAGTATTATGTTTGGCCTGATACATTTGATGAATTTGAAATCTTTGCCGATAGGTTATGTTTCAGGACAAGTAATATTTGCAGCAGCTGTGGGTCTATTATTTGGGACCATTTATGTAAAAACTAGAAATTTGTCGATTGTTATTCTTCTGCATGCTTTCAGAGATATGTTTCCAATGTTTTCCGATAAATTGGTGGCTGAATCCGCTCAGATGAAGTTCTCAATTGATTCATTATACGTAATTGGAGTCCTTTTTCTAATTGCTCTATTTATCTCATATAGGCAATTGAAGGATTTCCAAGTGTCAAAACAAGATGAAGTTTGGTCAATTTCTGAACGTTAAAATAAAATGAATCTAGCAATCAAGTTGATTACTAGATTCATTTTTGAATAATTTTATTTTAATTTTAATGGTTGGGTGGTATCTAGCCATTCGTTAGTTTGAATATTTTTGAAGTACATCGTAATTTCTGAATCGGTGTTTTTAACCTTAACAATTAAAGCACCATCAAAATTCTTACCTGGTTGAACTTGTCCTGTATTACTGTTATTGATGATAGTAGTGTAATCACCTGTAGCACTTGTAGGGTTTAATTGTTGCCCATCTTGTTTGATCATAATGGCAGTATTTTGGACCTTTTGGGGAACTTCGTTATTCTGAGTTTTATTAGTGTAATTATATTTAACTAATAAAGCAGGATCACCATTTGCATCTTTGATCAATTTGATTTGATTAGAAATTTTAAAAGTGTACCAATCGGTATCATAAGTTAAGTCATTGTATGTTCCAGCATTTTTAATTTAGTTAGTTTGTGCTTTTTGCTGACTATCTTTTGCTGGTTCTTTTTTTTGCTCAGTATTATTGTCACTTTTTTGTTCTTTTGAAGTAGGTTCTTTTTCAACTTTTTGTGCTTTTTATTTTTTAGTTGGTTTCTTTTTAGTCGTTTTCTTGCTTTTAGTTTCTTTTTTAGGTCTTACTTTTTCTATTTTATGAGAAGGCTGCGTTGTGTGGGTGTCGTTATTTGACGTATTTGTCTTCCAAAAAATTAGTATACCAATTATCAAAATGATAACTAAAATCAAAGAAATGATAAAAAATTTCTTTTTGTAGAAAGGCTTGTGTCTGCGACGTAAGCTCTCACGTGTTAAATTTGCTTTAGAATTATTATTATGCCTATTCATGTTTTCTCCCCGATGAATAATTGGTCATTGGTAATTAAGATTATAGTATCATAATTATTAACTATGAATTAATTTACTAGAAATTGCTAACAATTTTTTAAAAAATAAAAATTAAATTAAAGTGTTGAACCGCCTTAAAAAAAGTGGTATAAATATCTGGTCGATATTAATGAGATGTTATTTTAATAGAAGGGGGTCGCAATGATGATGCTATTTAGAAGTCATGGCGATTATGAAGTTACTTGTAATTTCTTGAGCAAAGAGGGACAGGAAGTTGCTAAAAAGCGTGTCTGTCATAATGTTTCTAAAAAGGAAGCACGTGACGGTATGAGAGACTATATTACTAATAGATTCTCTGATATTATAGATGTCGCTCATCCCATTAAAGTTGTTGCTAAGTTAACAGCTAAATAAGGTTTAAAATTAAATACTACTCAAGAACGAAGCCAATTCGTATAGTGAATTGGCTTCGTTTTGTAGTTAGAGAAAAAATAAGGGTCATCCTTTTTATATTTTGATAAATGATTGTTATGATAGACGCGAGGAGGCAGATTATATGGATCATGAAAAAGTAACTGGCAAACGCTTTTTTTATGTCACTGCACTCAATGTCATAATTACAATTACAGAATTTATTGGAGGCTTCTTTTCTGGTAGTTTAGGATTGATTTCAGATGCCTTTCACAATTTGGAGGATTCTTTATCTATTGTGATTTCCTTTGTCGCAAATGTGATTGGTCAAAAGAAAAATGATGTACAAAAGACCTTTGGTTATAAGCGTGCCGAAATTTTAGCAGCTTTTGTAAACTCGATCATTTTGGTTGTAATTACCGTTATTATGGTGTTTGAATCTTTCAGAAGGCTCTCGCAACCTCAAGAGATTAATGGACGCCTAATGATGATTGTTTCAATAATTGGTTTACTAGCCAACTTTATTTCAATGTGGATTCTTTTTGCTGGATCAAAAGATAATTTAAATATTAAAGCTACTTTTTTGCATATGTTGTCAGATACACTTTCATCAGTGGGCGTTTTTGTAGCTTCTATTTTTGTCATTTTATTCAATTGGATATGGGTTGATCCTTTAATTACAATTGTGATTGCTTTGTGGCTTTTAAAAGAGGCCTTTAGCGTGGTTTTTGAAACAATCAATATTCTTATGGAGGCCAGTCCTAAAATTGATTTGGACGCTGTTCAAGAGGCAATTTTAACTGTACCGGAAATAGTCAAGGTTCATCACGTACATGTTTGGATGATTGATGAGAATCATATTATGCTAGATGCTCATATTAATGTTAAAAAAACTTGTAATGTGTCGCAATTGGATTCAATCTATGATGTCGTTGATAAGATGTTGAATGATAAATTTCATATTACGCATGTAACTTTGCAAGCTGAATGTTCTAGAGGATTGGATAACTCATTGATAGATTAATAAGAAGTGGCATTTGTGCTAAGATTAGTAGGTAATTTTATAATGAAAGTTGGAATGTCATAATATGGTAAAACTTGTTATGGTCAGACATGGTGAGAGCATAGCCAATGCATTGAATCAATACACTGGTTGGAATAATGTTGGTTTGACGCATGAGGGAAGAATCCAAGCACACGTAGCTGCAAAGAAATTGCGAGGTTTTGAATTTGAGCATGTTCATACGTCAGTTTTAAAACGAGCAATTATCACAGCTTATATTATTCAAGATGATTTGAATCTTAATTATGTACCGATAACTAAAAGCTGGCGTTTAAACGAGCGTCACTATGGTGCTTTACGTGGTCAAAATAAAGATGCAACAAGAAGAGAATTTGGCGTTGAACAAGTTCATCAATGGAGAAGGAGTTTTTATTCAGTTCCTCCTAAGCTTGCTCAACCAGATCCTAATGTAGGTCCATATAAGTACTTTGACGCCAATATTATGCCTGTAGCGGAGAGTTTGTATGAAGCCTATCAAAGAATTGTACCTTATTATGTTGATCATGTTGCACCGAGATTACTTGATAATAAAGACCAATTGATAGTTGCACATGGAAGTACGATTCGGGCTTTGATTAAATATATCGAAGGAATTAGCGATAAAGATATTGACGGAGTTGAAGTTGCTAACGGTACACCATTAATTTATGAATTTGATGAAAAATTAAATATTATATCTTCAAATCGTCAAGATCAGTAGTGTTTTCAAAGCGTAAAGGCTTTGAAAACATTTTTTTTTAGATTTATTTTTTTAAGAAAATGCTTTCTTTTTGAAGATTATGATGTAAAATATTTAAATGGTCTAGTCAGTTACATGATTTTCATGTCAATTAACGATCTAAAATAAAAGTAATAATCATTAAATATTTGAAATATGGCAAGAGTTAATATTGGTAATATTCTTTTAATGAAGAAATTTATTGCTTTTAAAATTATTATTATTTCTGTAAATTAGAGGGAGTTTTTATGAATATTTTAATTGCACTAATACCAGCACTAGGTTGGGGCTTTATGCCAATCATCACTGGTAAAATTGGTGGATCACCAGCTAACCAAATGTTCGGAATCGGTGCTGGAGCAACAATCGTCGGGTTCGTAGCTTATATAATTACGCAGCCAGCAGTAAGCACGACGGCCTTTTGGTTTTCAGTTCTTTGTGGAGCTTTGTGGACAATCGGTCAAATCGGTCAATTCATTTCTTTCAAGCGAATTGGCGTTTCAGGAACAGTTCCATTATCAACTGTTTTCCAATTGGTAGGTAATTCTATTATTGGAATGCTAATCTTTGGCGACTGGTCTGGAGTTCAATCGAAAGTAATTGGTATAATTGCTTTATTGATTGTCATTGTAGGAGCACTTTTGACCTCAGTGACTGATAGTACTGAAGGAAACAAGATGGAATTAAAAGATGCCATATTCCTATTGTGTACTACCGTGGGTTTTTGGATCTATTCATCATTTCCTAATATGCCAATTGTTAAAGATCAAAGTGGTACTGGTATTTTTCTACCTGAGATGTTAGGGATTTTAGTTGGAGCAGTGATTTATGCCTTATTTACCGATGTCAAAGCCTTTAAGCAAAAAGAACATTATTTGAATATTTTTGCAGGTATTGCTTGGGGAATTGCTGCCTTTGCTTATATCTTTTCCGCTAAGGCTAACGGTAATACATCAGCTTTCATTTGGACACAACTAAACGTAGTGATTGGAACCTTTGGTGGAATCTTTATCTTAAATGAGAAGAAGAGTAGCCGAGAATTGAAATTTACGATCCTAGGAATCGTTTTGATTGTTATTGGTAGTGTTGCAACCTCATTCGCATAAAAATCCGTAGTAATTGATTTTTTCAATTACCACGGATTTTTTTTTAATCTCTAAATATTGACTGCTTGAATAATATGATTTTTGAAATAGTTTGATTCGCCATAGCCACTATTGATAATGAAAATCTTTTTGCCTTTATAGACGAAACTAATTCTCTCATAACCATAGAAATCATCGATCAATAAATCAGTGATTTGATTTATTGCAATTTCAATATGATGGGCAGGCTCTGCCCCATGAGAAATCGTTAGTGAAAGCAACCCCTTGTGAAAACGATAATCGGCATAACCACTGAATAAATGGGAGTTGGAATCAAGGATTTGAATGTAAGTAAACATATATTATTGATCTCTTCTCTAATTTAAGTTAATCAAAATTTTTTGTCTTGATTAATTCAAATTATAATTAATAAATTTTATTAAACCAAAAATAAACTGTGATTATGACAAAATGTCTGATCTTAATCAATAAATTTGACACCAAAAAAGCGCAATTGCTTTAATGCAATTGCGCTTTTTAGTTATTCGTCCTCGTCGTCATCATCAATCTCTTCATCAATCTTAATATCTTTGAGAGCTGAGCGGTCTTTTCTGACCAAACGCAAGCGATTGAGGGAGACTTTCCCAAGTACTAATGGAACACGTTCTTCAATAACATCGCTGTATGAAAGACCGAACCAGTTAGCTGGAGAGATAAACTTTTGTAACAAGAGACGTAAGTGAATGATACTCTTCTTCACATTACTGATCTTAGTATCAGGTGAGAGAACCTCTTTAATAATAACGAATGAGAAGTCCCCAACATCACGATCAGGAATAGTGGTATATTTCTGTGGTTGAGATTTAATCTCGCCATTTGACATCATATCGTTGACGACCTGACGCAAGTAGACGTTAACCTTTTGATCTACTCTAAATCCTAGATAGAGTTGAACGCTGACCATGTAGTCAGTGTCAAAAGTCTCAACACTGTAAGCTGCGGTATATGGTTCATCGGTAACGTTAACAGTGACAAACCAATAAACTTGAGCTCGTTTAGGACGTTTATCAAGAATTGAATAGAGGATATTTTTCTTAATCCGGTATCCATCATGAACCTTAGTTAAATAAACTAGGTTAGTTGTATATAGTGGATAACTTGGATCTTTTCTTAAATCATTTAATTGGTGCTTAAAAGCCAATAGGGAAGCAAAATGACTCCGATAGGTATTATCATCCTTGAGTCTTTCGCCGTATCTCCAAACGAACATAACGGCAATTAAGACGGCCGCGATGAACATTGTAATGTAAGCACCGTGAATGAACTTGCTACTATTTGTAACGAAGAAAATACTTTCAATGATAAAGAAGAAACTAACGATAACCGTTGTAAAAATACGATTGACCCGTTTCATCAATAACCATTGGTGAAGTAAGATCGTAGTCATTAACATGGTAATAGTAATTTCTAGACCATAAGCATTTGACATGTTTTCTGAAGTCTTGAAATAGAAAACAATAAATAAACAAACAATCCAAATTATTGAATTAACTGTAGGGATATAAAGTTGTCCTTTAAAGTTAGTTGGATAATAAGTTTTTAATCTTGGGAACATTCTTAACTTAGTTGCTTCGGAAACTAGAGTGTATGAACCAGAAATCAAAGCCTGTGAAGCGATGATTGCGGCAAATGCTGAAAGTAAAATTCCAAAGAGTCTAAAGTCAGAAGGAATCGATTGATAAAATGGATTCATAGCTGAGCCCATTTTTTGTAATGAAGCATTGTCTTTAACACTAATGATCCAAGCTGCTTGACCTAAATAACTAAGTAGCAAGCAAACTTTAACAAAAGGCCAACTAGTATAAATATTAGGTCGACCAACGTGTCCCATATCGGAATATAAGGCCTCAGCACCAGTAGTAGCTAAGAAGATACTACCTAGAATAAAGATTCCGCGAATATTCATAGGACTTTGCAATAACTTAATTGCGTAGTAAGGGTTCAAAGCTCGAATAATCGTCCAGTCCGAAGAAAGATTGACGATTCCAATTAGACCCAGAAAGGCGAACCAAATCAACATTATTGGACCAAAGGCTCGACCGATCATCTGTGTACCAAATCGTTGAATAAAGAACAACGTTGATAAGATGATAATAGTTACAATGATAACTTGATTCTGCGTACTAATAAGTACTGCGTTGTGAATCTGGATACCCTTGAGCCCTTCAATTGCCGCCGTAACGGTAACTGCGGGAGTCATCATACCATCAGCTAGAAAGGTTGCCCCACCAATCATTGCTGGGATAATCAACCACTTAGCACGCTTTCTAACTAAAGTGTAGAGGGCAAATATACCACCCTCACCGTTGTTATCGGCACGTAAAGCAATCAAAACATACTTAATTGTCGTTACCAAGGTCAGTGTCCAAAAGATCAAGGAAACACTACCCAAAATAAAATCAGTAGACATTTTTTCAAGTCCACCATTCCCAACCATCAAGGAATGCATAACATATAGAGGAGAGGTACCAATATCTCCATAAACGATTCCTAATGCAATTAGAAATCCTGCAATGCTTCTCTTTGAATGGGGGTTATTTTTCAATGAATTCAGTTGTGTCTTTTCCATATAATAATCTCCAAAAATAAACAGTTCAACGGCAATTGTAACATTAAGCATGAAGGTATGAAACATTTATTTTAGTCGACTTTAATTCCCTAATTTAAAGCCTTATGTAGCGCTTATATTACTTATGCAAAGGGACAATTAATGTAGACTGATCCAGTTGAACTGTATATTTAATATTTTGATTTCCACGTACGGTCATACCAAAGTCGGTTGCATAGATTATCAATCCCAATTGGTGATTAGCTTGCAAATTATAAAATGTTGGTTGTAAGTCAACGGTTACATTGTAGAAGATGTTCGGCTTTAATTCATCAACTTTATAATTATTCTTCCGATTTTGTAAATTAATATGCCCCTTGGTAATCATTTTGGCTGTTGATTCTTTGCCGAGAGTGAATTCTCGAAGATCATCTTCACGCCAATCATAGGTTTCAGCAAGACTATTTTTAGAAAGTAGACTTGGAGAAACATTAAGACGCTTGGTTTTGCCAAAATCAATTACTTGAAAACTCAGCATACCCAAATCTTCACTAGAAGATACCTGTAAATTAAGTTTTATTTTTCCATCAAGTAAGAGGTTTTTAGTTAGAGGTGCTGTTTTAAAAGTCAAGTGTGTGTTAAGTAATTTAGCGTTATCTGCCAGTAGATCTTTTTGCCATGTAACGTTGTCATCACGATAAAATTCAAAATCGGTTTTAGGTAGATTATCGGTAAACGAAGCGGTAGCAGTCTCAGATTTTTCGGTAGTTAGTTTATCATCTGATAAGTTATACTTGAGGGTATCATCATCCTCATTAGCCCAATCTTTGTAAGCAGTCCAAGTTTCAGGTTTAACGTTATCTTGTCTGATGACGTTAGGGATAATTTCTTTTGCCTGATTATCTATACCTAAGAGCTCATTAGTTAACCAGAGATTAATAATGTCGCTGTAATCTATGGAACGAAAGGCATTGATATAGATGTGTTGTCCTTGATGTAAGATTATTTTTTGCGTAACGCCGTTATACTTAATACCATTCCAGAGACGTTCAACGTTACGAGGTTTGACGTTCCAATCATTTAAGCCATGGACCATGAAAACATCAGCTGTGATATTCTTGAAGTTCTTATGATAATTACGGGCGTCCCAAAAAGTATTGTAATCACCGCTATCACGATCTTGACCCACTTGAATATCTTTTATTTGTTGGTCCCATTGATCTTCGATTTTGTGGAAATCACCGGGTTGAAGACGACGGCTAAAAGTCTCCTCGGCTAAGACATCAGCATCTTCACCAGGGAATCCACCTGGAGCAATAACTAGACCACCGTCACGGTAGTAGTCGTACCAATTAGAAATGGCGGCTTCACTGATGATAGTTTTCAGACCCTTAACACCAGTGGTTGCAGCTGCTGTAGCAAGTGTTCCTAAATAAGAACGTCCCGTCATAGCGACCTTTTTATTTGACCACCAAGCTTTAATCTCAATATTATCAGTACGGTTAGTAAAGGCGGGAAGATCACCAGTTAGCCATTTGATAATGGAAATAGTAGAAGTAGTTTCATCTGGATCGCCAGTGGTTCTGAATCCGTCAGAATCCTTAGTACCGATCCCAGCCATGTAAATGACCGCAAATCCACGAGCTAAGAAGTAGTCATTTAAAGTGTAAGAACTTTCTCTAGCAAAAGTCTCTTCAGCTTTTTTGGTTTCACCATTGATAACGCGGGGTTCAGGTAATTCTGTTCTTTTTGCAACGTATTCAATATCTTTGTACTGTAAATTATTTGGCTCTTTGTGTGTTAAGGGAACGTTGACGTTATGAGTTAGTTTTTCACCAGTTTCGTCATTAGTTCCTTGGTTATAGGGACTGGCCGTGTAAAGGACAGGGACTTTCAGACCATGTTCAGTTTCGTAGGGACGAAGGATTTCAGCCTTAAGTAAATCTCTTTTGCCATCATGATCGCTATCTTGAGGAGACTCGACATAAACAACCTCTCGAATTAATTTATGAGGATTAAAGACAGGTAGGGTTTTACCATTGAATAGTAAAGGCTTTGATACTTTGCCATAGAATGTGGTGAAGTAACCTTTAGATGCTAATGAATCGATGAAAGTTTGCCCATCTTTATTGTGAGTAGCTAGAAGCCAATACCAAGCAGATTTTAGTTCACTCGTGGTAAAATAACCATTCTGATGATTAGCGATTAACAATTGGATTTTTTTCATTGCTGTCAGTGGAGCGTCAAATGAAAAGTCGACGTCAGGATTGAATTTTAATAACTGTAAGGCAACATTATAAAAAGCGACAACTGAAACATTGGTTGCAGAATCAAGATATTCACTTAGATTCTGTGTTTCAGTAGCCATATAAGTACGTAATTTTTCTTCAAAGTTAGAAGAAGTCTTTGCTTCTAAGAAAGCCTTACTAAGAAAGCTTTTCCATAACTTGATTGAGTCTGTTTCAGAACTGTTGTCTTTATCTAGAAATCCGATTTCTTTCAATTCTTTGATTTGGTCATCGAACTTGGTGGGACGAATAGCAAATTGATTATTTTTCATATTGACACTCCTTTTCAAATATTAATTTCATTATAAAGCACTGTAGATGAAAGTCTCGAATAAATCAATAAAAAATAGGCCTACAATTGCAGGCCCATTTTTCTGGTTTTGTTTTATGCTAAAGCACCCATTGGGTCCCAAGGAGCAAGAACCTTAGGATCTTTAGATTCAGTTTCAAAGGTATTCTTAAGATCATCACTTAAATATTTCTTATTGATAACTAATTGATAGACGAATTCATTGAACCATGAGTCGCTCATAACAAAGTATCCTTTGTTACCAACTTTTTCACCCCATGAATTTTCAACTTTCCACTTGAGTGGATTGCCATTTTCGTCTAAATCAACACCAGTGATAACCATTGCGTGTGTCATCATACTTTCAATGTAATCAAGACGTTCTGCTTTGGTCATCTTAAGGTCAGTATTGAGTAAACCTTCGAGGTCATAGATCTTTGTATCCATGATACCAATCTTACGATCGGAACTTTGACCAACATCACTACCAAACCAAACTGTTTCACCAGCTTGAAGTTGTTTAACAGCTAATTTCTTGAAGTCATTGATTTCAAGGTTCAAGTGGCGAACTTGACGACCACCGATAACATTGCCTAGCATTTCAACGGTATAAACGTGATTGTATGGTTTATCAGCTGTTGGAGCGTTGATAGTTGAAATGTAGCTATCTAAGTCCCAGCCGACATATTTCTTGAAGAATTCTTGTGGTGTAATACCGGTTTCTTTATGATAGTTCTTATCATCATCACGGTAAGCCCAGTCAAATTTAGTAGGTGGTACGCCTACTGTATAAACTAAGATCTTGTAGATTTCACTTAACAATTCGTTTTTCTTACGTTCAATATCTTCTTCAGATTTGTTGTCATTAACGAGGTCACGCAAGATGATGGCATCTTTACATAATTTCTTGTTGAGCACGTTATTTAGTTCAGAGGAGTTTGTACGACTGAATGTATCTGGCATAACGGCCTTAGGAACGACGCCATATTTTTGAACTAGTGCCATAACCATATCCCATTGACCACCATCTTGTTGAGGTGTTGCCATTAGGAAATCGACTTTGCGATCACCAGTTGGTAAAGCTGCTGTTTTAATAACATTTTCAAAGAAGTAATTTGACTTTTCCAATTTATCCCAGAAAAGCATGTAGCCTTGAGATAACTCGAAGCCCTTGATCTTGAAGTTATCTTGAAGAGGGTGTCTCATTGTATTCAAAGCTGCAAAGACCCAGCAAAGTCCTGATTGCTTTTGATCAGCAACCTTACCAGTATCCAATTCGATTGAGAAAGTTGGATCCATTGCTACCTTAGAAGCAAGGGTCTCACTTGATTTAAAGAGGCCGTTGTTAATAACAGCATTTTTAATTGCTGAAGAACCTGGTGTATTTTCAAAGGCTGTTTGAAATTTATCTAATTCTGATGATGTGATTTCTTTTGTCATACAAAAATTCTCCTTTTATCTGATATTATCAATTACTTTAGGTCCATCTTCGTAACCGACGATAATAGTATTAACTATATCAAGAAATAATCCATGTGCAACTATTCCAACTTGATGATCTAACCAGTCAGCTAGTAGATGGGGATGATTGATTGTACCAATTTTTAAATCAATAATATAATTTTTATTGTGTGTTAAAAAGCGACTGCCATCTTCATTGAGACGAAATTCTGGATTCAAACCTTCTTTTTGAAGATCGTTAAAAGTCTTTTCGCTACCAAAGGGGATTACCTCAGTTGGTAATGGAAAACTTCCCAATTTGTCAGCCATTTTTGATTTATCAACGATCCAAAGGTTACGGTTAGAGTTTGTAGCAACCATTTTTTCTAGTAGATGAGCGCCACCGCCGCCTTTGATACCTTGACCATTTTTGTCAATTTGGTCGGCACCATCAATGGTTAAGTCGATGTGATCCACTTCGTTGAGGTCTTTGGTTTGAATGCCCAATTCTTGAGCTTGTTTTTCAGAACGAGAAGATGTTGTTACGGCAACAATATTTTCAAGTTCTCCATTCTTTAATCTGCGACCCAATTCCTCAATCATATAGTAGACAGTCGAGCCAGTACCTAATCCTACTACGCTATTACTCTTGAAGTAATCGACCGATTTAGTACCGACAGCTTTCTTTAATTCATCTTGGTTCAACTAATTTTCCCCCTTTAAGAGCTTTTGGTAATTTTCAGTTAATAAAAATCTAATTTCTGGTCTATTTTGAAAGGCGACTTTAGCATATTCACAAACTGGAACGATTTTTAACCCCTTTAAATCAGAGAAATCTAAGACGGCATTCAAAAGCTTTTTTGCTAAGCCTTGATTGCGATATTGTTCATCGACATAAGTATGATCGAGTGAAATTACACCGTCCTTAACAGTCGAATAGGTAAGTTCACCGATTGTTTTACCATCATTTACAAGGTAAAAACGTCCATCCTCATGATTCATTTCCATAAAATTACCTCCTGCTTAATTTATTTAATTTAATATTACTCTATTATAAGAAGAAAGTCAGTGAATCAATAGTTTTATATGAGCTAAAATGCTATTATTTTAGTTATCTAATGCTTAAGGAGTTTTCAATTTGACAAAAAAACGTGGATTTGAGATTGTGAAAAAATATGAAGGCAAAGGAATAAATTTGCCAGTACGTCAAACTAAAAATGCTGCTGGATATGATATTGAAAGCGCCCAGGACTTTATTGTCCCTTCAATTTGGAAATTTGGCTTTTTTAATGTTTTGAAATTTATTTTGAATAAAGGAAAAATGGATGACGAAAAAATTGCTGAGGTACAAAAGTCAATCAAGCCAGTTTTAGTACCAACAGGTATTAAAGCCTATATGCAAGAAGACGAAGTATTGATTATAGCTAGTCGTTCTAGTAATCCCTTAAAACGTGGCTTAACAATTCCTAATGGGATTGGCGTGGTTGACGCTGACTACTATAATAATGATAGTAATGAGGGTGAATTGTTTGTTCAACTGATCAATTTTTTCCCAGTCGACTATAAAGTGAAAAAGGGCGAACGTTTGGCTCAAGGAATTTTTATAAAATATTTAACGTCTGATAATGATGAAGGCGGCTTGAGAAAACGCAATGGAGGATTTGGTTCCTCAGGAATATAATAAGAAAGGAACTATTTTATTGGCTAAAGCTAAAACAAAATTTGTATGTCAAAATTGTAGCTATGTTTCACCACGTTATTTGGGACGTTGTCCTAATTGTGGGGCATGGAATCAAATGGTGGAAGAAGTTGAACATCCAGAAGCCATTAAGGCCAAAGCTACGCCAAGTCGTCGTGTGAGTGATTTGGAATCTAAGCCGGTTAGTATTGATGATGTTTCATTTGAAAAGGAACCACGGATTAAAACAGAACTTTCAGAATTAAATCGTGTTTTAGGTGGCGGAATCGTTCCGGGATCATTGATCTTGATCGGTGGTGATCCAGGAATTGGTAAATCGACGCTTTTAACTCAAGTTTCAGGACAATTAGCTAGCAGCGGTAAAGTGTTGTACGTTTCTGGTGAAGAGAGCGCTTCGCAGATTAAGATGCGAGCTGATCGTTTAGGAATTTCAGGTAAGAATTTATATCTATATCCTCAGACTGACATGAGTTATATCAGAGATACTATTTCCGATATGAAGCCTGATTATTTAATTATTGACTCGGTTCAGACAATGGACGAGCCAGAGATTACTTCAGCAGTTGGGAGTATTTCTCAGATTCGAGAAGTAACGGCTGAATTGATGAATATTGCTAAACAAGATAACATTACAGTCTTTGTCGTCGGTCATGTTACTAAAGGCGGTGCGATTGCTGGTCCCAAAATACTGGAACATATGGTTGATACTGTTCTATACTTTGAAGGGGACACGCATCATAGTTATCGAATTTTACGTTCAGTTAAGAATCGTTTTGGATCGACTAATGAAATCGGTATTTTTGAAATGAGGACAAAGGGATTAGTTGAGGTCACTAATCCTTCAGAGATTTTCTTAGAAGAACGATTGGCTGACACTAATGGTTCAGCTGTGGTTGTCTCAATGGAAGGAACTAGACCAATTCTGGTTGAAATCCAATCATTAATTACCCCAACTATCTTCGGTAATGCTAAGAGAACCGCAACTGGTTTGGATCACAATCGGGTTTCAGTTATCATGGCTGTTTTAGAAAAACGTGGTAACTTGATGCTTCAAAATCAAGATGCATATTTGAAGTCAACTGGGGGAGTTAAATTGGATGAACCAGCAATTGATTTGGCTTTAGCAATGTCAATTGCATCAAGCTACAAAAATCTTGGTATTCCTGCGACTGACTGTTTTGTTGGCGAAGTAGGTTTGACAGGCGAGATCCGCCGAGTCAATCGAATTGATCAACGAGTTAATGAAGCTGAGAAATTAGGCTTTAAACGAATATTTATTCCCAAAAATAATATGGGTGATTGGTCTAAGAAAAACAAGATTCAAATTGTTGGCGTCAGCACTGTAACTGATGCGATGAACAAAATTTTTAATTAGGAGGTTTTCCATGCGAAAGATCGTAATAAATATAATTTTTGCATTGCTTGGTATTGCCGTCGGAATTACGGTTCTACCAAGTTTGTGGTTAGTTTCAGGTCTAGCGGGAGTTGCATTCATTAATAACGGCTATTTTGACGGACTTATTGGTGGTATTTTATTTTATTTCTTGTCGTTCTTATTTGTTAATTCAATTCTGAATTTAAATCAAAAGATTGAGAAATACTTAAATTCCCGTTCACCAGGTTGGATCATTTATGGAGCTGGATTCTTAATTGGTGGTTTAGTTTTAGCTAATATCATTTCAATTCCGTTCTATTTGATGAGCAATATGTTTTCAAATGTGATTCCAGTTATTTTGATGATCGTCTTTGGTTGGATTGGTTTCAGAATGGGAACAAGTCGTCGAAATGATTGGAGTAATTTTTCAATCACTAAACGAAATACCAAGACTGCTGCCAGTGATAAAGCGGAGGACTTAGCTTCTGAAGGAGAAGTGACACGTCGTTCTGCCAAAAAAGATTTTTATCCATATAAGATTTTGGATACGTCAGTAGTCATTGATGGAAGAATTCATCAGTTGGCCCACACCGGATTTTTGGAGGGTAAATTGATGATTCCTGATTTTGTTGTTCATGAATTACAATTGATTTCTGATTCTAGTGATAATCAAAAACGTGAGCGTGGTCGTCGAGGGCTTGATATCTTGAACGAAATGAAGATGGATAAAGCTATCAATTACACCACAACGACGCGTGATTATGATAATATTCCAGAAGTGGATATGAAATTGCTTAAATTAGCTAAAGAAATCGGTGGTGCTGTCATCACAAATGATTATAATTTAAGTAAGGTAAGTGAATTTCAAAACGTTCAAGTACTTAACATTAACGAACTAGCCAAAGTCTTGAAACCCATGGTTTTGCCAGGAGAGACAATGACTGTTAAAGTTATAAAAGAGGGTACTGAAAGAGAGCAAGGTGTCGCATACCTAGAAGACGGAACGATGGTTGTTGTTGAAGAAGGTAAATACTTCATTAACAAGGAAGTCGAAGTCGTCGTAACTAGTGCATTGCAAACTGATGCTGGTAAAATGATATTTGCAAAACCTAAACATTCAATGCATGGTATCCAAGAGAAGAGCGAATCCAAAGAGAATTCTAATAACCACAATAACGGTAATAACAAACGTAATAATCGCAATAATGGCAATAAGAATTCAAATCGGAACAACTCTAGAAACAGAAGGGGAGAACACAGAAATGGCAAAAAAGTCAGATAATAAAATTCGTGTAAGATATGCACCAAGTCCAACAGGTCACTTACACATTGGGAATGCTAGAACGGCTATCTTTAACTACCTATTTGCACGTAGTCACAAGGGAACATTTGTAATCCGTATCGAGGATACAGATACAAAACGTAACGTTAAAGGTGGTACAAAGAGTCAACTAGAAAACCTTAAATGGTTAGGCGTTGATTGGGATGAAGGTCCAGATGTCGGTGGTGACTATGGTCCTTATCGTCAATCAGAAAGAAAAGAAATTTATCAAAAATATATTGATGAATTGCTTGAAAAGGGCTTAGCTTACAAATCATATCTGACTGAAGAACAACTTACAAAAATGCGTGAAGACCAAGAAGCTCATGGTCAAATGCCTCATTACGAATACGAATTCGAAGGCATGAGTGAAGATCAAAAAGCTGCAAAAATCAAGGAAGCAGAGGATGCTGGTTTACAACCAGTTGTTAGATTCCATGTACCAGTTGGTAAGAATTACGAATGGGACGATATCGTAAAGGGTAAAGTTTCAATCGGTTCTGATACTATCGGTGGCGATTGGGTCATTCAAAAACGTGATGGTATGCCAACATACAACTTTGCCGTTGTTGTTGATGACCATTTGATGGAAATCAGTCATGTTCTTCGTGGTGATGACCATGTTGCTAACACTCCTAAACAATTAATGATCTATGATGCCTTAGGCTGGGAAGCACCTAAGTTCGGCCATATGACACTTATCATTAATACAGAAACTGGTAAAAAATTAAGCAAACGTGATGAATCAATTCTCCAATTCATCGAACAATATCGTGAACTAGGTTATTTACCAGAAGCTATGTTTAACTTCATCGCTCTACTAGGTTGGTCACCAGTTGGTGAAGATGAACTATTCACACGTAAACAATTTATCAAGATCTTTGATGAACATCGTTTGAGTAAATCACCAGCTAAATTCGACCAAAAGAAACTCGAATGGGTCAACAATCAATATGTTAAGCATGCTGATGTCAGTGAAATCACTGATTTAGTAATCGCCAATTTGATTGAAGCCAAACGAGTATCAGAAGATCCATCAACCGATGAGATCCAATGGGTAAGACATTTAACAGAACTTTACATGCCACAAATGAGTTATACACAACAAATCATTGACTTGGCAGATGTCTTCTTCAATCAACCAGAACATTTAACAGACGACGAACAAAAAGAATTAGCAGATGATGATGCTAAGACAGCTATTGAAGATTTGAAAGGCAAGTTAGAGAAATTACCTCGCTTCACAGCTGCACAAATCATGGCTGCTATTCAATCAGTCAGAGCTGATACTGGCGTTAAGGGTAGAAAACTTTATATGCCAGCTAGAATTGCAACTACTAGAACAATGCATGGTCCAGCAATTGCTGAAACAATCGAATTGTTCGGTAAGAAGCAAGCTCTAGAAAATATTGATAAGACTTTGTCAGAAATGAACTAAAAGCCATTTTCAAATAGACTGAATAGTATTTGGAAGTCCTATATTGATAGAATGTTAAAAAGTAGAACAACTATTCAGTTCGGAATAGTAAAGCTGATTTGGCTCAGCCGCCAGATTATTCTTAGCGCTTTAGCGCTTAGAATAAGGCCTAGTTTTGAGACTTTGCGTATTTTACAAAGGCTCAAAATAATGCCGGCAGCGTTCCAGCCAAAATCGGCTTTACTATGGAGGACGGCATTATAAAAATAAAGAAAAGAAAAAGAGGTTGAAGGAAAACTTAGTTTGCCTCCAAGCTCTTTTTTATATAGGTGAAGAATATGTTGAAAATTTTCAATACATTGACCCGTGAAAAAGAAGAATTTAAACCGATAACACCTAATCAAGTTAATATGTACGTCTGTGGACCAACTGTGTATAACTACATCCATATCGGCAATGCCCGTTCGATCGTAGCTTTTGATACAGTTCGCCGTTATTTAGAATTTCTAGGATACAAAGTAAAATTTGTTTCTAATTTCACCGATGTCGATGACAAGATGATCAAAGAAGCCAATCGTGAAGGCATTACCGTACCAGAAGTAGCGGACCGCTTCATCAAGGCTTTCTATGAAGATATAGCAGCCATCAATGTTCAAAAAGCTACTATTAATCCTAGAGCTACAGACAATATTCAAGATATTATTGATTTTGTTAAAGTTTTGATTGATAAAGGTTACGCTTATGAATCCGACGGGGATGTTTTCTATCGGGCTCGCAAGTTCAAACATTACGGCGAATTGTCTGATCAAAATATCGATCAATTGGTTCAAGGTGCTAGTGAACACATTGGTGAAGCCGAATTTGATAAGAAACAAGATCCAATCGACTTTGTTCTTTGGAAAAAGGCCAAACCAAATGAAATCGAATGGGATTCTCCATGGGGCATGGGTCGCCCAGGTTGGCACATTGAATGTTCCGTTATGTCAACAAAATATTTAGGCGATACTTTCGATATTCACGGTGGCGGACAAGACCTAGAATTTCCTCATCATGAAAATGAAATTGCCCAAAGTGAAGCTAAGACGGGTAAGAAGTTTGTTAACTATTGGATGCATAATGGCTTCGTGACAGTTGAAAATAATGAAAAAATGAGTAAATCGTTAGGCAATTTTGTGACGGTTCATGATTTAGTTAAGCAAACTAATCCTCAAGTTTTGAGATTCTTCTTGTCTTCAACACATTACCGTCGTCCTTTGGAATATTCACAAAGTAATTTGCAAAAAGCAGCTGATAATTTAGAAAAAATTAAGAACGCTTATAACAATTTGAAATTCAGATTGGCCGACGCTACAACTGAAACTGATGATATTCCAGCTCAAGTGGAAAAGATTGTTACGGATTTCAAGACGGCAATGAATGACGATTTCAATGTTCAAAATGGTTTAACAGAAATATTTAATTTAGTGAACTTGGCTAATAATTATTCGGCTCAAACTGCGGTTGCAAAAACAAGCGTGAATGTTATCCTGAAAGCTATGGTCGATTTGACTAGTATTTTAGGAATTAAGTTGGATGAACAGAAAGATCTTTCAGATGAGATTCAAAAAATGGTCGATCAACGTGATCAAGCTCGAGCAGATAAAGATTTTGCCACAAGCGATAAATTACGTGACCAATTAAAAGAGATGGGTGTAATCCTCGAAGATACACCACAAGGAACACGGTGGCATATTAATGACTGATGTGAAACAATTTAACGGCGTGACTTTAGCTTATTTAGGAGATGCGGTTTACGAAGTTTTCATTCGCGAACATTTATTAGGCAAGAATATAACTAAAGTCAACAAATTACAGAAACAAGCTAAGCATTACGTTTCAGCTAAAGCTCAGGCGTCATTGATAACTTTGATGATTGATAAAGGGATTCTTTCTGAAAAAGAAATCAGAATCTATAAAAATGGACGCAATGCGAAAAAATATACTAAAGCAAAGAATACAAGTGTCGTCACTTATCATATGTCTACTGGTTTTGAAGCACTCTTTGGTTATTTAGATATTACAGGTAACAAGAAACGTGTCATAGAATTGGCACAATGGTGCATAAATGAAGTGGAAACAGGGGAGTCAGATGACAGAAAATTCGAATAAAAGTGAAGAAAAAGAATTAATTTACGGAGTTCATTCCGTAATAGAACTTTTGAAATCAGCTACAGCTAATCAACGTGTTAACAAAGTTTTAGTACAAAAGGGACTTACGAGTGAACATATTGGCGAAGCAGTTAAGTTAGCTAAACGTGACCGCTTGATTGTTCAAGAAGTTCCTAAGAATAAGTTGGACGATATTAGTGATGGTGGCAATCACCAAGGGATGGCAGCTTACATTGCCCCTTATCAGTACGCTGAATTAGATGATATTTTTAAGAGTGCTGAAAAAAAGGGCACCGATCCGTTTATCTTAATTTTAGATAAAATTGAAGATCCCCATAATTTAGGCTCAATCATGCGGACTGCTGATGCTGTTGGAGTAGATGGAATTATCGTTCCTAAACATCGTTCAACAGGTTTAACTTCAACTGTTGCTAAGACATCAACTGGAGCAATCGAGCACGTTCCAGTTGTGCGTGTTACTAATTTAGTTAACACAATCAAAGACTTGAAGAAACGTAACGTCTGGGTCTTTGGAACAGCTATGGAGGGTGACAACTACCGTAACTGGAATGCCAAGGGTGCCATTGCACTCATTATTGGTAACGAAGGTAAAGGTATTTCACCACTTGTTTTGAAGCAGGCTGACCAAACTTTGAATATTCCGATGTTTGGACACGTGCAAAGTTTGAATGCTTCGGTTGCAACTGGAGTTTTGTTGTATCAAGCTTTTGCTTCAAGAAATGCTTAAAATATTAATTAATAGGCTAACAAAAAACATTCAATTTTTTTGTTAGTCTATTTAAATTATTGTAAACAAATGTTCTCTTAAAATGAGTTAACAAAGATGTTATTTTAAAATTACAAAATTATTATTTGCAGATTCAAGTTATGATCAACAACGAAGTTCTATGGATTGAATTAGTTAAAGAAAAAAATGATTCAACAGCTTTAAATAATTTAGTAAAAAGATATCGTCCAATGATCGATAACATGTATATTCAGTACTTTATTGATGGTTATGATCGAAAAGACTGGTATCAGGAAGCTTTCATCGTCTGTTACAATACTTGCAAGTTTATAATGGTAAAAATGGTTCTAAATTTGGGAGCTTCTTTAAGTTAAAATTTCAAAATCATATCATTGATATTATTCGGCGTGAGAATGCAATTAAAAGAAAAGCCAATCATTGTCCGGAGTCATATGACAATTTGGCAAGTAATGGAAAATTGAATGACAGAATAGTTGATGACAGTGAAGATGCTGTTGATATTTCAAACCAATTTGAAAAAATCATGGCTAAAATGAGTTGTCTGGAATTAATTGCTTTCCAGTTTTTACTGGGAAAGATTACTAAAGAAGATGCTTGTGAGTCTGCTAAATGTGATATGAAGCAGATTTTAAGGGCTGTGCGTCGTTGTAAAAATAAATTGAAAAATAATAACAAACCTTGATTGTCATGAGATTGCAATGGACAAAACACCTTCCAGAGTTTACAATTAATAAGATTAAGATATAGAATGAATTTTGGAGATAAACATGGGATTAAGAAAAGTCGCCCTTGCTTGTACTGTTTGTGGATCACGTAACTATACAATTACAGAAAACCCAAATAGAACAGAACGCTTAGAAGTTAAAAAGTTCTGTAAGCACTGTGGTAAACATACGTTGCACAAAGAAACAAGATAACTCTGGAGGAACAAATGAAACTATTTAAATTTTTTGGTAGTGTAAAAAAAGAAATGAAATTAGTCGTTTGGCCTACATTTAAGGAAAACAGACGTGATACATGGACTGTTATTGCTACTTCATTGATGTACGCAATCTTCTTTGCACTAGTTGATTGGGGTCTAGTTACATTATTACAACACTTTGTAATGGGTAAATAGATTGTAAGAACGATAGAAATTTGCTATGATAATGGCAACGAGAAAAAACTTCGACCTGTTCGGAGTTTTTTTATTTTGATTTTTGGAGGAAATTATGGCTGAAGCTGGCGAAAAACAATGGTATGTTTTGCATACCTATTCAGGATATGAAAATAAAGTTAAGGAAAATCTCGAATCACGTGCCCAATCAATGGGTATGGAAGATTATATTTTCCAAGCAGTTGTTCCTGAAGATGAAGAAACAAAAATGAAAAACGGTAAAGAAAAGAAAGAAATGGAAAAAACTTTCCCTGGATATGTTCTAGTAGAGATGGTTATGAGTGATGAATCATGGTTTATCGTTCGTAATACACCAGGTGTTACCGGATTTGTCGGCAGTCACGGTTCTGGTAGTAAACCTGCACCATTACTACCTGAAGAAATTGATAACATTCTAAAACAGTATGGTATGAGCACTAATAAGCCATCTGACTTTGAGGTCGGTGAAACTGTTAAGATCACTGATGGTGCTTTCACAGATACTACTGGTAAGATTACTGAAATTGATGATGAACACAGAAAACTTAAGGTTGACGTTGATATGTTTGGACGTATGACTAGTGCTGAAGTTGATTTCACTGCAGTTGAAAAACAGAAATAGTTATTGCTAAGACTAGTAGACCGTGCTACTATATAACGGTATGTTTTTGACACATACATGTGGGAGAGAAAATTTAGATTCTCATCATGACCACATCACGGAACAAGGAGGTATGCACCGTGGCTAAAAAAGTTGCTAACGTAGTAAAATTACAAATCCCTGCTGGACAGGCTACTCCAGCTCCTCCAGTTGGTCCTGCTTTAGGACAAGCTGGAATTAACATTGTTGCCTTTACAAAGGACTTCAATGCGCGTACACAAGATCAAAAGGGTATGATTATCCCTGTTGTTATCTCAGTATATGAAGATCGTTCATTCGATTTCGTTACTAAGACACCACCAGCTGCTGTTCTTTTAAAGAAAGCTGCTGGCGTTGAAAAGGGCTCTGGCGAACCTAACACAAATAAGGTTGCCACAGTTTCTGAAGACCAAGTTCGCGAAATTGCTGAAACCAAGATGAAAGACCTAAACGCTGCTAGTGTTGAATCTGCAATGCGTATGGTTGCTGGTACTGCAAGAAGTATGGGCTTTGAAGTAAAGTAAAAGACTAGATCAAGCAGTTTACAAAGAGTGTGAAAATACTCTTAACAAGTGGGAGGGGAAAATATACTTCTCCGTAAAGACCACAAAGCAAGGAGGAACTTAGCATGGCTAAGCATGGAAAAAAATATTTAGAAGCAATGAAACAAGTTGATAAAAACAAGAAGTACTCTGCTACAGAAGCTGTTGACTTACTTAAGAAGGTTAACTACGCTAAATTTGATGCAACTGTTGAAGTTGCCATCAACTTGGATGTAGATCCTAAACAAGCTGATCAACAAATTCGTGGCGCACTAGTACTACCTAATGGTACTGGTAAAACACAAAAGGTTATCGTCTTCGCTGAAGGCCAACAAGCAAAGGATGCAGAAGCAGCCGGTGCTGATATTGTTGGATCAGATGACCTTGTTGAAAAGATTCAAGACGGCTGGTTAGACTTTGATGTTGCCGTTGCTACACCACCTATGATGGCCAAAGTTGGTCGTTTGGGTCGTGTTCTTGGACCTAAAGGTTTGATGCCAAACCCTAAGACAGGTACAGTTACAATGGATGTTACTAAGGCCGTTAATGATATTAAGGCTGGACAAGTTACATACCGTGTTGACTCAAATGGTCTTATTCATGCACCAATTGGTAAGTTATCATTTGATACAGACAAGATCGCAGCTAACTTCGATGCATTCTTTGGTGCAATCGCTAAGGCTCGTCCTGCATCACTTAAGGGTAACTACATTACAAGTGTTAATATGACATCTACATTTGGACCTGGTCTAAAAATTAACGCTTAATGTTGACTAATAACCAAAATAATGATAGATTAATATAGTTGATTTCTACCGAAGACTCAGGTGATGAAAGTCTTAATATCCTGCCGAGGCCAGAAGATTATTTCACTTAATCTCTGTGTCCTTAGGGCACAGAGATTTTATTTTTTAAGCCGAATTTGTAGATATTAACTAAAAAATTGTGGAGGTGAAACGTAATAATGAAGCAAGAAGTATTAGCACAAAAACAAGCACAAGTTGATGAAGTTGCTAAACAACTTACAGGCGCAAAGTCAGTTATTGTTGTTGACTACTTAGGTCTAACTGTTGAACAAGCTACAGAAATGCGTGCTGAACTACGTGAACAAAATGCTACTATGCAAGTTGTTAAGAATACAATCTTGAGACGTGCAGCTGAAAAAGCTGGTGTTGAAGGTCTAGAGAAGTTTTTCGTTGGACCAACAGCCATTGCTTATTCAGAAGAAGATCCTGTTGGACCTGCTAAAGTAGCTGCTAAGTTTGCCAAAGATGTTGAATCCGTTGAAATCAAGGGTGGAATCATCGAAGGTAAAGCAGCATCTCTTGACCAAATTCAAGAACTTGCAACATTACCAGACAGAGATGGCATGCTATCAATGTTGGTATCTGTATTACAAGCTCCTGTACGTGACTTTGCTATGGTTGTTAAAGCACTCGCAGACAAAGAAGACGACGGACAAGAAGCTTAACTAAAAAAACTCATAATATTTGGAGGATACAATAATGGCTTTAGATACACAAAAGATTATCGATGATTTAAAAGATGCTTCAATTCTAGAACTAAACGACCTTGTTAAGGCTATCGAAGAAGAATTCGACGTTAAGGCTGCTGCTCCAGTTGCTGCTGGTGCTGCTGCTGGTGGCGATGCTGCTGCAGAAAAGGACTCATTCGACGTTGAGCTTACAGAAGCTGGACAAGAAAAGGTTAAGGTTATCAAGGAAGTTCGTGGTATCACAGGACTTGGCTTGAAGGACTCAAAGGACCTTGTTGATGGTGCTCCTAAGGTTATCAAGGAAGGCGTTGCTAAGGCTGACGCTGACGACATGAAGACTAAACTAGAAGCTGTTGGTGCAACAGTTACATTGAAGTAATTTCTTTATGTTAAAATTAATCCTCGTAAGAGGATTTTTTTTTACCCTCAAATGCGAAAGGAAGAGAAATTTATGGCTAATCAGTATTTTGACAATACCCCAGATTTAGAGCATGAAATTAAGAAATTCGATTTTACTTTGAGAAAGCATAATTTGAATTTTATTTCTGATAGCGGAGTTTTTTCTCGCCAAACCATTGACTATGGTTCTAGAGTTTTAATTGAAGCAATTGATTTTCAAAATATTCCAGAAGGAAATATTTTAGATGTCGGCTGTGGTTATGGACCTATCGGCTTAGCTTTAGCCAAGGAACAAAAGAATAGAAAAGTTACGATGGTCGACGTTAATTTACGTGCTTTAGATTTAGCTAAGAAGAATGCTGTAAACAATGACATTGAGAATGTTGATATTTTTGAATCTGATGTCTATAAGAATGTTGGTCAAAAATATGCTTTAGTAGTTTCGAATCCACCAGTTCGTGCTGGTAAAAGTGTTGTAACAGCAATCTTAGAAGAATCGAAGAATTATTTGGAACCTCAAGGTGAGTTATGGATTGTTTTACAAAAGAAACAAGGTGCTCCATCAGCTAAAAAGTTAATGAATCAAACATTTGGTAATGTTGAAATAGTTACCCGTGCTAAGGGTTACTATGTTTTGAAAAGTAAATTGATTTAAATTTTTTCTTAATGTGTTATATTCTTGTTGGAGGCGTTTGCATATGAAGAAGAAAATCAGTATTTTAGCAATTTTATCAATAATGTCAGCAGGTTTATTCTTAATAGTTCATTTCTTGATCAAACTGATGAAGAGTCAAGCTGTTAAAAAGGATCGTCAAAAATTAGAAGAGCTCGTTGGTAAGTATCTCCATGGCAATGAAAAATTATTGGAATTTGTTGGGACATTGTCAGATAGTCAAGTTAAAGAATTGGTTGAAATCTTGGATTCATTGGAGAAACAAAGGAATCAATTAAAGTTAAAATCACCCGCAATTCCAAAATACATCGAACAGAAAGTAACCAATTTAATCAGTTAAAATGATATTTTCAGATAGCAAAATAGAAAAATATATGGATCTAGCTTTAGATGAAGCTAAAAAAGCTGGTGACAGAGGAGAAGTTCCAATTGGTTGTATTATTGTCGATAATACAACTGGCGAAGTAATTTCTGCTGGATCTAATGAACGTGAAGAAACTCAAGATGCAATCAAGCATGCAGAGATCATAGCGATTGAAAGTGCTTGTGCCGCAGTTGGGAGCTGGCGTTTGGAGCATACAAGTTTATTTGTGACTTTGGAACCTTGTCCAATGTGTGCCGGTGCTATTATCAATAGTCGAGTGGAAGAGGTTATTTTTGGCGCTAGTGATCCTAAGGCTGGTTCGGTTGGTTCAATCAATAATCTACTAGCTGAAACTAGATATAATCACCAGCCTGAGGTTCTTAGCGGCGTAAAAGAACAAGAAGCTGGAGATCTTTTGAGAAATTTCTTTAGAGAAATTCGCCGTAAAAAGTAGAAAAATACTGCTATTTATAGTATGATAGTTATTGCCGCAAGGCCTTAGGGCAATGGTGCTCTTGTAAATCGTGTCAGATCCGGAAGGAAGCAGCACTAAGCAAGGTGTGTCATGTGCCTTTTGTTATGTATATTAGCCTCCTAACCGTTTGGTTAGGAGTTTTTTTGTGATTAATTAAATGTTAAATCGTAATTTTTTCCCAAGCAGCATTTGATAAAAGTCTTGTGGTAAAATTTAGATATTAGATTTTTAAAGGAGAAAAAATGGCATATCAAGCACTTTATCGAGTTTGGCGTCCCCAAACTTTTTCTGATGTAATCGGTCAAGATGTCATTACTCAAACTTTACGTAACGCGGTTGCTAGTCAGATGACCAGTCATGCCTATTTATTCAGCGGTCCACGTGGAACTGGTAAAACATCCTGTGCTAAAATTTTAGCCAAAGCGGTGAATTGCCTTAATCCACATGATGGTGAGCCATGTAATGAATGTGAGATTTGTAAAGCTGCCAATGAAAATCGTTTAAATGATGTAATTGAAATTGATGCGGCTTCTAACAACGGTGTTGAGGAAATTCGAGATATTCGTGATAAGGTTAAATATGCGCCTACCGAAGCCAAGTTTAAAGTTTATATTATTGACGAAGTTCATATGCTTTCTCAAGGAGCTTTCAATGCGTTGTTAAAGACCTTGGAAGAGCCACCCGAAAACGTAATGTTTATTTTGGCTACAACTGAACCACAAAAAATTCCCGCAACAATTATTTCTAGAACACAGAGTTTTAATTTTAGAAGAATTTCTCGTCAAGATATTTTGGATCGAATGGAATTCATCTTAAATGATAAAAAAATTGAATATGATACAGAAGCATTGAATATCATTGCTGCCTCAGCTGAAGGTGGAATGCGTGACGCTTTGAGTATTTTGGATCAGGCTTTATCTTATGGCGATGATAAGTTGACCTTAAAGAATGCTCAGGAAGTAACTGGTGCTTTAAGTAATGAACAAATAGTCTCATACATGACAGCTATTGCTGATAATAATCCGGCTGAAGCTTTGACCAATTTGTATCAGATTCTTGCCAGTGGTCGGTCAGCTTTACGATTCACGGAAATGATTATTCGAGTTTGTCGCAATCTGATCTTGTATAATTCCGATTCTGATTTAACTAATCAGATGGATAAGTCTATTATGACTAAAGAATTGTTAGCTATCGCTGATAAGTTTGATAATCAACAACTGTTTAATATTGTTGACCAAGTCAGTGCAACTCAAAAGAATCTTAAAAATTCCAATCAGACTGATATTTATATGGAGATTTTAACGGTAAAGATCAGTGAACCAAAGGTTAAAGAAATACCCAAGGAGACTGATGATTCTAGTAGTGGAGTTGGCAGTGAAGCAGTCGATAAATTGCGTGATGAGATTACGCAGCTTCAAAATACCGTTAAAAATTTGTCCACAGGGACTGTTACTAAAGAAAAGGCACCTAAAAAGACCCATCGCAAAACTACTAATGCTCGTTTGAATAAGACGGCTATTTATAAAGTTCTCAGCAATGCTACGAAAAAGGATCTTAATGAAGCCAAGGATATTTGGCCGGATTTAATGAGTATGCTTTCAATAACGCAACGTGCTATGATGAAAGTTGCAGAGCCTGTGGCCGCATCAGCTGATGGTATTGTAGTGGCGTTTGATTATGAGATGTGGTTTGAACAAGCTCAAGATGATTCTGAATTCTTGAAGGAACTTAGTAACAATGCTGGTCGACTCTTGAAGAAGGACTGTCAAATAGTTCTAGTTCCGAAAGCTGATTGGCCGAAAATTCGAAAAGAATATATTGATAATAATATTGATTTAAGTAATCAAGGCAATGTAGAATCAAAGCAAGAACCAAAAAAGAAAACTGATCCCACCGTTGATGAAGCAGTAAAATTATTTGGTGACGATATAGTTGATATTAAAAATGACTAGGAGGATTTTTTCATGAGTAAAGGAATGCCAAATATGGGTGGAATGGGCGGCAATATGGCCAACATTATGCGCCAAGCTCAAAAGATGCAAAAAGAGGTTCAATCAACAACTGAAGAACTTAACAAAAAAGAGTATACTGGTAAATCAGTTGATGATTTTGTAACAGTTAAGGTTACTGGCGATAAGAAGATTGCTGATTTAACAATTAGTGAAAAAGTCATTGATCCAGATGATCCTGATACATTGCAAGATATGTTGATTGACGCTTTGAATAATGCATTTGAAGAAGTAGATAAAGATAAAGAAGAAAAATTAGGTAAATACACAAACGGGTTGATGTAATGAGATATCCAGAACCAATTTCTAAATTAATTGATAGTTATATGATGTTACCTGGTATCGGTCGTAAGACGGCTACCAGAATGGCGTTTTTCACGCTTGGGATGGATAAAGACCAAGTTCAGGAATTCGCTGATAATTTAATTTCTGCAAAAACAGATTTAAAATCGTGTAGAATTTGTGGAAATATTACTACTGAGGATATATGTGATATATGTAGTGATAAGAATCGTGATCAATCGACAATTTTAGTTGTTGAACAAGCTAAAGATATTATGTCTTTGGATGATATGAACGGCTATAATGGTCTGTACCACGTTCTAGGAGGGGTCTTGTCGCCAGTTGATGGAGTTGGCCCAGAAGATTTGAATATTAAGCTCTTGTTGAATCGTTTGAAGACTAATCAAAGTGTTAAAGAATTGATTATTGCGACGAACGCAACCCCAGAAGGTGAAGCAACTGCTCAATATTTAGCCAAATTAGTTAAGCCAGCAGGAATAAAAGTAACTAGATTAGCACACGGATTAGCTGTTGGTTCTGACATTGAATATGCAGATGAAATGACTTTGAAGAGTGCCGTTCTAGGTCGCAGGGAGATTTAACATGTTTGGTAGAAAAAAAATATCTGTCCAAAAGATGGAAGATGATCGCCTCTTAGACAATATTCGCCAGATTCAGCAAAGAATCGGGAATACGCAAAGAATGATCAATAATTCGGTTGATGTTGATGAAACAACTAGAATTAAATTAAAGCTCGACCAATTGAAGTATCAATTTTTATATTTAGAAGCAAGAAGAAGAAAGGCTACGGCTAAGGCAACTACTAATATTATTTTCGGAGATGAAGATACATTTTTGAAACAACCTAGTCGTGCCGAGAAACATTGGTAAAATAGAAATCATAAAAAAGATTCCATTGATGAGAAAAACTCTGATTGGAATCTTTTTTGCTACGCTGAGAAGTTTCATTTATTGCTGATTTCAAGTAAAATAGGAGTAATCATTTAGGAGAGATTATATGTCAGGAATATTTATTTCGTTTGAAGGACCAGATGGGGCCGGTAAGACGACGGCCATTAAAAGAATTATGCCACAATTACAAAAGATGACGGATAAAGAAGTTGTCTTATCAAGGGAACCTGGTGGAAGCCCCATTTCTGAAAAGATTCGTAAGATTATTTTAGATATTCACGATGAGGAAATGGACCCTAGAACTGAAGCTTTGTTGTATGCCGCATCAAGACGCCAACATTTAGTTGATGTAATTTTACCAACTTTAAATGAAGGAAAAGTCATGCTCAGCGATCGTTTTGTCGATAGTTCCATTGCCTATCAAGGTGGTGGACGTGAGATTGGTACTAAAGAGGTAGCTAATATCAATAATTTTGCCATTGAAGGTCATTTACCTGACCTGACAATTTATTTTGACGTAACCCCTGGTGTCGGTCTAGCTAGAATAAAAAAGGACCATGAAGGGGAAATGGACCGTTTAGAGAAAGCTGCTATTAGTTTCCATAATCGAGTTTATGATTCATATGCAGAAATAGTTAAACAAAATCCGAATAGAATCAAAACTGTTAATGCTGAGCAAAGTCCTGATAAAGTGGCGGCAGATGCTTTAAACTTAATAACAACGAGATTTCCCAAAATCTTTAAGGTGCAAGGAGAATAACGATGAAATTAATTTTAGCTATAATCCAAGATAAAGATAGTCAACAATTACAAGAAGAATTGGTTAAGGGTAACTTTAGAGCAACCAAATTGCCTTCAACAGGTGGTTTTTTAAAAGCAGGTAACTGTACTTTTATCATTGGGGTTGAAGAAGAAAAGGTTGATGATGTTTTAACCATTATCAAGAAAAATTGTCACACGCGTTCACAATTTGTGACACCAACTTTCTTAATGCCAGAGGCTGCATCCAGTTTGACAGAGCCGGTTGAAGTTCAAGTCGGTGGGGCAACTTGCTTTATTTTGCCAGTGGATAAATTCGTGAGATTCTAAAATGGAAAGTCTAGAAGAAGAGCAGCCCAAAGTTATCCAGGAATTTAAAAAAATTATTTCATCAAATATGTTGTCGCATGCTTATTTGATTGATAATGCATCTACAAAAGTTAGGCAGCAGATGGCTATTTGGCTAGCGCAAAGTCAATTTTGTGAACATTTACAAGATGGCGCTCCTGATCAAACTTGTCAAAAGTGTCAAACGATTGCCTTGGGCGATAATCCGGATGTCTTAGAAATTGAGACTGAAAAACAAAGCATTGGGGTCGACGATATTAAATTCTTTAAAAAAGAAGCTAATATGACAGCAACTCAAGGTAAAAGAAGAATCCTGATTATTGATGAAGCAGAAAAGATGACTAACGCTGCCAGTAATAATTTATTGAAGACAATTGAAGAGCCTGAGGGAAATTTGATGATTATTTTATTGGCAGATTCAGCTAAACAATTGTTGCCAACGATTCAATCACGAGTGCAGACGTTTCATTTGTCGAACAAAAGTAACGATGACGAGATAGCTAGCTTAGTTAGTGATGGTTTCAAAAATGATCAGGCGAAAAAAGCTTTAAAGTTTACTGATATTAAGTATTTAGAAAATATTACTGGTGATAAATATCAAAGTTTATTGACAGCAATAACGAATTGGCTAAAAGAAATTAATAAACAAAAAATAAATAGTTTTATCGACATACAGACTGATATCATGCCTTTGGTGGAGAACAAAAATCAGCAGCATTTGGTTTTTGACATGTTGAATCAAATTTTTAGTGATATATTATCAATTAGGTACAATTTAGAAAAATCAACATTAACGACTGAGGATTTGCTTTCTAACAAGGGTATAAAAAAAGTTATTGGGATGTCTGATGACTTATTCACAGCCGAACAGATGTGGAAAAGTAATGTATCTTTTCAAGCTATTTTAGAAGATTTGTCATTAAAATTTGTGGATTAGTAGGTGAAATCATGGCAGAGAAAGATTTATATGATGAATTTGAAACAATCACAAATCAACTAAATGATATAAGTAAAAAAGTTTCTTTGCTCAAAGAGGAACTATCCGATACTTTGGAAAAAAATGAAGAGATTAAGTTGGAAAACCAAAATCTTCGGAAACATTTAGAAAAAGTTGGCTATGAGGAAAAGGACTTCAACGGCAATGCATTGTCGGATTCAAGGTTGAATTTGGAAAAGCTTTATCGCAAAGGATTTCATGTTTGTCAGCAATATTATGGCTCGCATCGCGATAATGATGAAGAATGCCTGTTTTGTATGAACGTTTTATATGGTACAAATTGGAAAAAGAACAAAAAAGTTAAAAAGATTTAGATAAGGGGAGCTATTTGGATGAAGGAACAAAGAAGTTTTGTTGACAATTCGAAGGGCTGCCTTTTTTTAGTGCCAACACCAATTGGTAATTTAGAAGACATGACTTTTCGGGCTGTTAACACTTTAAAAGACGTTGATTTAGTGGCAGCAGAGGATACACGTAATACTAAAAATTTATTGAATCATTTTGAAATACCAACAGAATTAATAAGTTTTCATGAACATAATACTGCCCAAAGGATTCCAGAATTAATAGAAAAAATGAATGCAGGGATAAAAATTGCTCAAGTAAGCGATGCTGGTGCTCCTTCGATTAGTGATCCGGGAAAAGAATTAGTCAAAGCTGCTATCAAAGAAAATATACCTGTAGTGCCATTACCTGGAGCAACGGCATCAATAACAGCTTTGATTGCCTCAGGAATTGAACCACAGCCATTTTATTTCTACGGCTTTTTACCACGGAAGGGTAAAGAAAGAACCCAAGCGTTAGTCGAGTTATCTAATCGTGCTGAAACAACGATTGTCTATGAATCACCTTATCGAGTTAAGAAAACGATTCGTGATTTAATTGATAAATTTGGTGGCGATAGACAGATTGCACTAGCTCGTGAATTAACTAAAATACATGAGGCCTTTTTACGTGGCAGTTTAAACGATGTAGCTAAGTATTATGAAGAAAATGATCCTAAAGGCGAATACGTTTTGATCATAGCTGGAAAACCAGAACAAGAAATCCAAACCAGTTCTGATACTGACTTAGTAGCATCAGTTAATAACTTGATTGCTGCTGGTCAAAAGCCCAATAAAGCAATCAAAGAGGTAGCGTCGGAAAACGGATTAAAGAAACAGGCTGTGTATAATCTCTATCATGGAATTGGAGAAGAAGAATAGTGAATCAAAGAGAAACATATTCAATAGAAACAGAAGTACCATACTATTTTGTTAATTTTACGGGTGATATCCGTTTATCAGCTTTAGTTGATATCATGCTTTTGACATCAGAGAAACAACTCCATCAAGCCGATGCTGACAGTACTGAGATGGTTCAAAACAATGGCTTAGGTTGGGTTGTAGTCCAATATCATATGGATATTAATCAGATGCCTAGTTTGGGACAGAAGTTAAAAGTCATGACGCAAGCTACTAGCTATAATAAGTATTTCCTCTATCGTGATTTCTGGGTTGAGGACATGGATGGAAATGTGATGGTCAGCGCTAAGAGTGCCTTTGTTTTGATCGATATTAAGGAACGAAAGATTGTTAGTGCAACTGATCGGTTGGATAATAAATTTGGCGCTGATGAAATCAATCGAATTCAACGATTCAATCGAATCAAGCTTCCGGATGATTATGACTACAGTCAAAAGCAACATATTGGATATTACAATATTGATGTTAATAAACATGTTAATAATTCATATTATTTTGACTGGATGGTCGACACACTCGATACTGATTTTATCGCTTCTCATCAATTGAAGAGTCTTGATATTAAGTATGAAAAAGAACTCAATTTAGATAGCAAACCAGTAGCTTTTGCCAAAGTTGATAATACGAATAATAAATCTATTCATTGGATAAAGAACGGTGACGTCCTGAACGTTTCAGCACAATTCGAGTGGAAAGATAAATAAATTACAAACTAATTACTTGAATCCTACTTTTTTGTGCTATTATATTTGAGTACTTAAAAATATTTGGGGTAGGATTCAAGGCGTTAAGTGCTGATGGAACGGAATGTGAACATCGGACAAAGAGTTATCTCGCGATCTTGTTTCCGCATTCGCCACTTTATATATGCCTCTTTTTTATATTCGGTGGCAGCTCCGTTTGGGAGATGTCGATTATGGACAGTAGAACTAAAGTAGTTAGTGTTCAAGAGATTACATGGATGGCACTGCTAATAGCATTGCAAATGGTTTTGGGAAAATTATCAATTGGTAGCAATACCTTAAAAGTTGGTTTTAGTTTCATTGCCATTGGATTATTAGGTTATTATTTCGGACCGTTTAAAGCCGCGGTAGCTAATGTTTTAGCAGATATTATCAGTCATACGGTAATGGCAACAGGAGGTAGTTTTTTTCTAGGATTTACTTTTTCAGCTTTAGTAGCTGGAGTGATTTATGGATATATGTTGTATAATCACAAAGTGACAGTCTTAAGAACTTTTATTACAGTTTTGTTGATCACAGTAATTGTTAACACAGGTTTAAACACTTTGTGGATTCACATGATGACAAACTTACCTTACGTTACGTTGTTAGTACCAAGGCTTACCAAAGAGGCATTTAGTTTGGTTTACCAAACAGGTCTACTCTTTATCGTCCTAAGATGGATAGATAATTCTAAGTTTAATAAAATCGGCCAATAGGTCGGTTTTTTTTTGTGCAAAATTATGTGTTAAAATAATTCTATTAAGAATGAGGGATAAATATGAAAATATTAGCGTTTGATACATCGAATAAGCCATTATCCGTTGCTGTAGTAGTAGATGGAAAAATTTTGGCACATGTGGAATCGACTGAACAAAAGACTCATAGCGTGACACTATTGCCAGATATAAAAAAAAGTCTTCAAGAATCTAATTTGACGATGGATGAGATTGATTTAATCGCGGTTGCTAAGGGACCGGGGTCATATACTGGAGTGAGGATTGCTGTAACAGTTGCGAAAACTTTGGCAGATACACTTAATAAGAAATTAGTTGGCGTTTCTAGTTTGAAATTATTGGCTGCTAATGGAGATAAAAAACATATTTTAGTTCCATTGATGGACGCACGAAATGACAATGCTTATGCTGGAGTCTACGTGGTTAACCGCGATAATCGTTTGTTGACAGTAATCGATGATCACCACACCCCAATGAAAAATTTGTTTGAGTCATTAGATCAATTTGAGTCACACGAATTAGAATTCATTAATGCCACACCAAAATTACAGGAATTGATCAAAGCTCGTTTTCCTAAGGCTACGATTATTCCTAGTGAAAATTCAGCACCAGATGCCGCTAAATTAGCTAAAATTGCCGAAACAACTAGAGTAGTTAAAGATATTGATAGCTTTATCCCAACCTATTTGCGTTTAACTCAAGCTGAGCATGATTGGTATGCTAAGGGTAATAAGGAAGACAAAAATGTTTCCTATGTTGAAGAAGTTTAAAAATATTTTAACCAATAATAAAGTCGAGAAATTTAATTTTGAAAAACAGGTAGTTACGATTGATGGACGAAAATTTACCTTACGTAAAGCAATTGCTAAAGATGCAATTGAATTCATGCGAATTCAAGAAACCATTTATCCAATCCCTGTACCATGGCCTATAGATATAGTGGAGATGGAACTTGGCAATAAGAATGCGCTTTATTTATCTTTAGTCAGCGATACAACTGTGATTGCTTTTATCGGTGTGGCTTTAAGTGATAAAAAGGAGTCACATATTACAAATCTGGCCGTTAGTAAAGATTATCAGAATCTAGGCGTTGGTCATTTGTTACTGAATCAAGTCTTTGGATATTGTAAGGACCGTGATTTTTTGAAGATGTCTTTAGAAGTAGATGTGACTAATAAAGCGGCAATCACACTCTATGAGGCATTCGGCTTCAAAGTTAAAACAGTTCATAAAAAGTATTATTTTAGAAATCATCACGATGCACTAGAGATGATGGTGGATCTGTAGGGGAGAACATTTTGAAAAAAGATACGTTAATCATGTCATTTGAAAGTAGTTGTGACGAAACATCTGTCGCAATTATTAAGAATGGAAAAGAAATCCTATCAAATATTATTGCAACACAAATAAAGAGTCACCAACGTTTCGGCGGAGTTGTCCCAGAAGTTGCCAGTCGACACCATGTTGAAGAGATCACACATTGCATTAATTTAGCCTTAGATGAAGCTAAAACTAGTTATAAGGACCTCGATGCAGTTGCTGTGACCTATGGTCCCGGATTAGTTGGATCACTTCTCATTGGCATTATGGCCGCTAAAACAGTTGCCTTTGCACATGATTTGCCATTGATTAAGGTAAATCATTTGGCAGGACATATTTATTCCGCTAATTTTGTGATTGAATTACAGTATCCTTTCATGTCATTGTTAGTATCAGGTGGACATACAGAGATTGTTTTAGTTACAGCTCCTGGAGTTTTCCACACGTTAGGTGATACAAGAGACGATGCCGTTGGAGAAGCTTATGATAAAATTGGCCGAATCCTAGGAATTAATTACCCAGCAGGTAAACAAGTTGATCAAATGGCCGCTAAGGGTCAAGATACCTTTGATTTTCCTAGAGCTATGGTCCAAGAAGATAACCTTGACTTTAGCTTTAGTGGTTTGAAGAGTGCCTTTATCAATCGAGTTCATCATGCTGATCAAGTTCACGAAGAATTGAATAAAAATGATCTAGCTGCCAGTTTTCAAGGGGCTGTCTTGGACATCTTAAGCAACAAAGTTTTTCGTGCTTTGAAACAACATCCAGTCAAACAATTGATCGTGGGCGGTGGTGTTTCAGCTAATCAAGGTCTCAGAAAGAGATTGGCTCAAGAAATCAAAGAACGCCATTTAGATATGGAATTAGTGTTTCCACCGTTACGCCTTTGCGGTGACAATGCAGCGATGATTGGGGCTATGGCTCAGATTCAATATGACAAAGGTGATTTTGCTGATTTAGATTTGAACGCTGATCCTAGTTTAGATTTTGATATGTAATAATTAATAGGGATGCTATCGAAGGTTTTTTATCGGTAGCGTTTTTTAATTTCTGGGAAATTTAGAAAAGTTCTATGATATATTTTAAGAAAATCAATGAAAACGTATTAATTTCAAAAAAATATTAATAAATCCCATAAGTTGTGGTAAAAAGAATGGGAGGTGTAATTAATGGAGAATAGAACAACGGTTTCATACGTAATTTTAAAGTATGATAAAAAATCTGACGGTATTTATAAAAAGACGGTTAATGATAATAATGGTAAATTCAAAATTCCTAATTTTAAATTCAGTTCATCAAATAATATGACTACTAATGATTTAAAAATGGAAATTATGGAATATCTGAGATTTGTGGACGCTGGAATCGACATTGATCATCTGTTTATTCCTTTTGTAAATTTATCAATTTCACGTGACTTAAAAACCTATAATTATTCAGCAATTGTTTTTGAGTCTGATCGCGATGTCTTTGCGACTGTGAATAATGAATCCTGGCGTCTAGTTCAATATGATAAAGTGAGTCAAACTTGGATTCTGCCTTGGCAAAGGGGAATGAATCAGACGGCAGATATTAAAATTTCTAATTCGTCCTCCATTAATTATGTTGCTAATCCTAATTTACAAGATGATAGAATCGATTTTTGTAATACGATGCATTTTATCATACGAAAGATGCAAGAGTTTCCCATTTTAGGCTTATTGTCAGGAATGGAATTCACTCGTAATGAGGTTTTACACTATCAAAAGTTATTAGGACTTGAGAATGTTGATATTAAGACTTCTTCAGCTTTTGAGAGTAAATATTCTGATTCGATCCAAGCAATTAGTGATAATAATTTCGATAAGATTTATAAGATTAAAGATAAATATCTCCAAAAATAGGATGTAGTATAAAAGAATAAGCCTAGTAATCATTTTTGATTACTAAGCTTATTTTTTTCAATATTATTTATATCGGTCTTCAAGTTTACTCATCCACAGAGCTAAGAGACATCCTAAGATGAAGAAAATTAGGCTTAAGACGATGTCTAATCCACTAACACCGGCATAAGAAATGCCATCTTTTAAATACGGATTAGGAATTAGAATCAAAACAGTACTAGCCAAAACAATTCCTAAAATAAAATGATAAACTCGCGAATGATGGTGTTGGATTAGTTTTTCCATTGCTTTAGAGAAAGTCAACATAGAAATGATTCCGCCCAGTGCAATCGGTACAAAGACCATTGGATCAAAACTTTTGAATCCTTTCAACATTGGGGAATACAATCCTAAAATTATTAAGAGATTTGAAGGGCTTAATCCGGGAACCAAAACGCCTAAGGCAATTAATATTCCTGCAATGACGAAACCTAAGAAATTAGCAGGGATCGTCCCAAAAATTTCACTCATGAAAAATAGGAAAAATCCGCCCCCAATAAAAGTAACTAGGAACCAACCAATGTCGAATTTATCGCGTTTAGTTCTAGAGGTCGATTCTTTTAATAAGGTGGGCATGGTCCCAATAATAGTTCCGGCAAAGCCCCATAGAACAATCACTTGAAAGTTTTGGAGTAAAAAATCTAATGGCTTAGATAAAACACCGATTCCGACGATTCCACCGATTCCAATTGGTAAAAAATAGAGAAAATCACGTTTGAAGTTATCCCTAACATGTGCCATGAAGCTTAACATTCGTTCGTAGATTCCCATGATGGCAGCTAAGACACCACCGGAAACTCCTGGCAAAATAAAGCCTAAGGCAATAATTACCCCTTTGAAAAATCTGATTAAAAAATTTTCTTGTTTTATTGTTATTCTCCCATCTAACGTATTATAAATAAGCTATCAAATTAAATTGTTTATAGCAATGAAAAACCTTAGTTGTAAATAATATTATTTTTTTGTTAATTTTTAAATTCTTCTAATTCAACTGATTTTTCAGTCCATTGCTCTTCAATCTTATCTTGTTGCTGTTTGTTTTCATCGAGCTCCTTTTGCAGATCAGCCAATTTACTGTAAGAAGTGAGGTTCTCGTCTTTAGTCATTTCTTTTTGAATCGCAGTATTTTTTTCCTCTAAGTCAGAAAGTTGTTGCTCAAGACTTTCAACTTCACGACGTAATTTACGTTCCTGCTTTTGCTGTTCCTTAGATTGTTGGTATTGAACTTTCTTTTCACTTACAGTTGAAGTCTGCGTAGTTTCGACGGTGGGAGTATCGGTAGTTTTTTCTAGATAGTAATCGTAATCACCTAAGTAAATCTTACTGCCCTGATCGCCAATATCAACGATTCTGTCGGCTAAAGTATTTAGGAGGTAACGATCATGGGAAACAAAGAGAACTGTGCCCTCAAAGTTCTTTAAGGCGTCTTCTAAGACTTCTTTGCTGTCGATATCCAAATGGTTGGTAGGTTCATCCATTACTAAGAAGTTATCATGTTCCATGGCCAATTTGGTCAACGTCAAGCGAGCTTTTTCACCACCGGAGAGTCCAGCAACGGGTTTTAGAACATCGTCGCCACTGAAAAGAAATGCTCCCAGCATATTTCTAATGATTTGTTCATCTAAGCGAGGGTAGAGATCCCAAATTTCATGGAGAACATCTTTTTTAGGATCTAAATTCTTTAAATTCTGATCGTAGTATCCGACTTGGACGTTAGCACCGAATTGAGCCGAACCTTTGATGAATGGAATTTGTCCTAAAATTGACTTGAGAAAAGTTGATTTTCCAATACCATTGGGTCCAATGATACCGACACGTTCACCTTTTTTGACATCTAAATTGATTGGTTCAGACATGATTTGATTGTCATAACCAATCGCGGCATCGCGAACAGAAAGAACGTCGTTACCACTTTCTTTATCAATTTCAAATTTAAAGTGAACCGATCCTTGATCGCTACCAGGACGGTCTAAAACATCCATATGCTCCAATTTCTTACGACGGCTTTGAGCCATTTTGGTGGTAGAAGCGCGAACGATATTTTTTTGGATATATTCTTCAGTCTTTTTAATTTCAGCTTGTTGTTCTTCATAATGTTTCCAAGCGACTTCTTGATTCTTTTTCTTCTCTTGAAGATAAAAAGTATAGTTACCGGAATAATGCGTTGAAGAGTGGTGATTGATCTCTACAATCTCAGTTACTACTTTATCCAAGAAATATTGGTCATGGGACACAATAACTAAGGCTCCACGATAGTTTTTCAAATAGCCTTCCAACCATTCGACAGTATTTATATCTAGGTGATTAGTAGGTTCATCCAATAGTAAGATGTCGTGGTGTTCTAAAAGCATTTTAGCCATTGCTAAACGAGATCTTTCACCACCAGATAATGTGGAAATGTTGTCTTGCCAAACATCTTCATCGAAGCCGAATCCCTTGAGGACGCTGCGGATTTCTGATTGATAGCCATAACCATTTTCACGTCGGAAAGTATTTTGTAATTGATCATATTGTTTTAAGAGAGAATCATAATCTTGCACAGTCGTGTCGGCTAATTTTTCTTCCAGACTATGCATCTTTTTTTCCTGAATCTTCAAATAATCAAAAACTTTTTCCATTTCGTTAAAAATTTTATTTTCGCTATTTAAGCCAGAATCCTGAGCTAAATAACCAATATTAGTATCCTTTTTGAGAGCAATATTTCCACTATTATAATTTTCTTGATCGGAGATAATTTTCAAAAGAGTAGATTTTCCGACTCCGTTCCGACCTACTAAGCCAATGCGGCTGTTGTCTTGCACCTCGAAACTAACATTTTCAAAAAGTTTCTTAGTACCAAAATTTTTAGTAATATTCTGTGCTTGTAATAAAATCAATTTAAAACTCCTTTATGTATTCACAATTTTATCATTATTTAATAATTTATGTCTTTATAGGTTTAACGTGTTGCGTTTTTGTCGATTTTTATTTACTATAAATGTTAGTGAAAACACACACATATGGTGGTAAATTATGACAAAAACAATAGTTCCAAACGCAACAATAAAGCGTTTACCAATCTATTATCGATATTTCCAATTTTTAAAAGATGAGGGTACAAAAAAAATCTCTTCTGGCGAATTGTCCGAAGGAGTCAAGATAGATAGTGCTACAATTAGACGTGACTTCTCATATCTAGGAGCACTTGGAAAACGTGGTTATGGCTACGATGTTAACAATTTGGTAGCTTTCTTTAAAAAGCTATTGAATCAAGATAAGCGTACTAATGTAGCCTTAATTGGTGTTGGTAATTTAGGTAATGCCTTATTAAATTATAACTTTTCTCGGACTAATAATGTTCGAATTGCAGCAGCTTTTGATGTAAATAAGGATATTGTTGGAACTGTTAAGAGTGGAGTTCCTGTTTATGACATTAGTGAATTAAAGGAACAGCTCCACTTGCAACAGATTGATGTCTGCATTTTAACGGTCTCTTCAAATGCTGCTCAAACAATAGCTGACTTATTGGCTGATGCGGGAGTTAGAGGGGTTCTGAACTTTACACCGGTTATTATCAACGTTCCAAGCAGTATTCGAGTTCATTATGTTGATTTAGCTAATGAATTGCAGACACTGATCTTTTTCTTAGATCGTGATAAGTCGAATAATAATGAAGAACAAGAAGAATAATATTTTTGGGGGAAAGTAATTATGAGTGAACCATTATTTCTAAAACCAGTATTCCACGAAAAAATTTGGGGTGGAAGAAAGCTTGCAACTAAGTTTGGTTATAAGATTCCTGATGGCACAATTGGAGAATGTTGGGCTATTTCAGGACATCCAAATGGTAGAACTAAGGTAGAAAATGGTGAATTTGCTGGTCAATATGTTGATGACCTGTGGAAGAATCATAGTGAACTATTTGGCAATCCGAAAGGCAAGGTCTTTCCACTTTTGACAAAGATTTTGGATGCTGAAGATAGTTTATCAGTTCAAGTTCATCCCGACAATGAGTATGCAGAGGAACATGAGCATGAATTGGGTAAGACTGAATGCTGGTATATCATTGATGCTGAACCAGGTTCATATTTGATTTATGGACACAATGCAAAGAACAAAGCTGAACTCGATAAAATGATCGAATCAGGCGACTGGGAGCACCTTTTGAGAAAGGTTCCTGTTAAGACTGGTGAATTCTACTTTGTCCCAAGTGGGACTGTTCATGCTTTGAACAAGGGTATCATGGCTTTGGAAACTCAACAAAGCAGTGACACAACATATCGTCTTTATGATTATGATCGTGTTGATAAGACTACTGGTAAGAAACGTGATCTTCATATTAAACAATCTGAGGATACAATCACGGTTCCTCATAAAGATCCAAAATTAAATATTGAGACTAAAGAAGAGGGCAAGAACAAATTTACAACTTTTGTTCAACCACCAGTTTCACCATTCTTCTCAGTTTATCACTGGGAGATTAAAGAACCAGCTGAAATGCATCATCAAATCGGTAAATATACTTTGATTTCTGTAATTAATGGTCAAGGTAAGATTACTGTTGATGGTAAAGACTATGACTTGAAGAAGGGGATTCACTTGATTGTTCCCGCTACAGTTGATAGTTGGAAGCTTTCAGGAGATTTGGATATCATTGCTTCTGAATCCGGCGAAGATTAAAAATAAACTTAAATAAAAGAGAAAGTAGTATCTATTAGGATTACACATCATAAAGTGTTAATCCCGATAGATACTACTTTTGGTTTTTGGGATAAAATTGTTCTAAAAAAAGCCGGATGTTTCGTTTGCTTTTATTCTGAAATTAAGCAAAAAAAGAACTATTATTTGGCATCTCTAATAAAAGGTTCGTACATTAGAAGCAAATGAAAAAAAACTAAGTTGGAACCGTTATCAATTTCATTTTTCACAAAAAATCGTCTATAATTATAGATAAGTTATTTTCAAAGGGGACTTTAAATTGCAAAGACAACGATTTTTTCGAGTCAGTCTAGGTTGGCAAATTATTATTGGTTTGATCTTAGGAATTGTTCTAGGTCAAGTGTTTTACCAAAATAAGGCTGCTATTCAAGTAATGCAGAATATTGGTACTATGTTCATCTCGATGATTCAGATGATTGTTTTACCAATTGTTATATCATGTTTGACAGTTGGAATTGCCAATATGGGCGATATCAAGAAATTAGGACGGATCGGATTAAAAACTTTATTATATTTTGAGATCATGACAACATTAGCGATTATTATTGGTATTATCGTGGCTAATGTTACACATCCCGGTACCTTTATTGATATTCATAGCTTAAAAGGTTCGGATATTAGTCAATACACGTCAACGGCCAAAACTGCCAAACATTCGGGTATTTGGTCAATTTTGATGGGAATCATCCCTACTAATATTTTTGCGTCATTAGGAAAGGGTGATATGTTACCAATCATCTTCTTTTCAGTACTATTTGGTTTAGGAACAGCTTCGATTGGTAAGCAGGGACAAATTATTACTGATACTTTGAATGCTGTTGCCAACGTTATGTTTAAAGTTACTAATTGGGTCATGCGCCTAGCTCCAATTGGTGTCTGTGCGTTGATTGGAGTAACTGTTGGTGAGATGGGCTTTAACTCACTGAAACCTTTGGCGTTATTTATTGTAATTGCTTATGCGACAATGGCTTTCTTCGTCTTTGTTGTTATGGCGGGTGTTGGACATTTGTTCCACGTTAGATTTTATGAATTATTTAGAATTATTGAAAATGAAGTAACTTTAGCTTTTACAACTGCTAGTTCGGAAGCAGCGCTTCCTAAAATGATTGAAAAAATGCAGAAATATGGTGCCTCTAAAGGGATTGTCTCCTTTGTTATCCCAACTGGATATACTTTTAACCTTGATGGTTCCGCCATTTATCAATCTTTAGCGGCTTTATTCTTAGCTCAGGCTTATAATATTCATCTAACTCTTGGGCAACAAATTACCCTTGTAGTGGTATTGATGTTAACATCTAAAGGGATGGCCGGGGTGCCAGGTGCCTCATTTGTTGTACTCTTAGCCACAGTATCAACAATCGGTGTTCCAATGCAAGGTTTGACCTTCATTGCTGGTATCGACCGTCTTGTAGATATGGGACGTACCGCTGTTAACGTTGTCGGTAATTCTTTGGCAACTATTATCATTGCAAAGAGTGAAAGGGAATTTGATGAGGATAAGCGGGAGAAATATGTCGCATCCTACAAACGTGGAAAGTAATAAAAGTTTCCATGTAGTAAAAAACGATTTAAACACAAACAAGACAATGGATTCAGTAACTTATTTTTAAGTTATTGGGTTCATTGTTTTTATTTTGTATTAAAAAAGGCATCTCTTGTAATCATTAGTGATTGCAAAAAATGTCCTTTTGATAGAAAAATTTATCTCATTGAAATTGTTAAGACTATGGCATTCATCAAAATATGACTGCCAGCACTGATGTATATATTCTTAGATTTGTAATAAATGAAGGAGAACCAAAGCCCCATTGCTACATAAACTAAAAATCTGGTGTCTTGGTGCATAAAGGCAAACAGAAAAGCAGAAATAATTGCGGCGATGTAAATGTTCGTTGGCTTTATCAAGTTAGCAAAGAAAAGTCGTCTGAAGATAACTTCTTCCATGATAGGGGCACAGATCAAAACGTAAAGGAAATAGTACGGATAGGCTTTGATCATTAATAATAATTGCATAGTATTTTGTGAACTAGTACTTGTGTGAAAGATTAATTGATCCAAGAAAATAGCACCGTATTGTAAAACTATGGCGCCAATCGTACCTAAAATGATCCATTGTAAACTGTGGTTCAATGTTGGTCGACTTTCGAAAGGAAACTTTTGGTCAAGCTTGACTAAATACATCATGATTCCAGTGGCAACTAAAGCGCCAAGGGTTAGAATGATGAAATAGATGCTGCCGGTAATTGATAACATATTTAGAATTGAGCCTAATAACAATAATAATATGTAAGTTAATAATGTAAAAAATTGATTTTTAGGAAAAGTCATGATAACTCCTTATTTTTTTGAAGGTAAATACTTGCATGTTTTCAATATAATGTTAATATAAAACTTGTGATTAGCACAAGAGATGTTCGAGTGCTAAAGCTAATAAAAATATAACAGAAATAATAATCGGAGGGATTTAAATTGTTAAAACCACTTGGAGATAGAGTAATTGTAACAGTCGATGAAGAAGAAGAAAAGACAGTCGGCGGGATTGTTTTAGCAAACAATGCTAAAGAGAAGCCACAAACAGCAGAAGTTGTAGCTGTAGGTGACGGGTTAGTTACTGACGATGGAAAGAAATTGCCTATGAGTGTTAAAAAAGGTGATAAAGTTCTTTTTGATAAATACTCAGGCTCAAAAGTTAAGTATGAAGACAGTGAATATTTAATCCTTCATGAAAAAGATATCATGGCAGTTATTGACTAATAAATATTAAATAAAAAAATTATTAATTAAAATTATGACGGAGTGTGAAAATTAATGGCAAAAGAAATTAAATTTTCAGAAGATGCACGTGCAAAGATGCTTGAAGGTGTCAACAAGCTAGCTGATACTGTTAAGACAACTATCGGACCTAAGGGTAGAAACGTTGTTCTTGAAAAGAGCTACGGTTCACCAGAGATCACTAATGATGGTGTCACAATTGCTAAGAGCATTGATTTAGAAGACCACTTTGAAAATATGGGTGCTAAACTTGTTTCTGAAGTTGCTTCAAAGACAAATGACATTGCTGGTGATGGTACTACTACAGCTACTGTTTTGGCTCAAGCAATCGTTAAGGAAGGTATGAAGAACGTTACAGCTGGTGCTAACCCTGTTGGTATCAGAAGTGGTATTGAAAAGGCTACTAAAGCTGCTGTCGATGAACTTCATAACATTTCACATGAAGTATCAGGCAAGAGCGATATTGCTCAAGTAGCTTCAGTTTCATCTGCAAGTAAAGAAACTGGTAATTTGATTGCCGACGCTATGGAAAAAGTTGGTAACGATGGTGTTATCACAATTGAAGAATCAAAGGGTATTGATACAACTCTAGATGTTGTTGAAGGTATGCAATTCGATCGTGGATATATTTCACAATACATGGTTACTGATAACGACAAGATGGAAGCTGATCTTGATAATCCATATATCTTGATTACTGATAAGAAGATCTCAAATATTCAAGACATTTTGCCATTACTACAAAAGATTGTTCAACAAGGTAAGTCATTATTGATCATTGCTGATGACATTGATGGTGAAGCATTGCCAACACTTGTTTTGAATAAGATTCGTGGTACATTCAATGTTGTTGCTGTTAAGGCTCCAGGCTTTGGTGACCGTCGTAAAGCTCAACTTGAAGATATTGCTACATTAACAGGCGCTCAAGTTATCACATCTGACCTTGGTCTTGAACTAAAAGACACTACAATGGATCAATTGGGTCAAGCTGGTAAAGTTACTGTTACAAAAGACAATACAACAATTGTTGAAGGATCTGGCGACAAGGATGCTATCAATGAACGTGTTGAAACAATCAAGAAGCAAGTTGCCGAAACAACATCAGATTTCGACAAAGAAAAGCTTCAAGAACGTTTGGCTAAATTAGCTGGTGGTGTTGCCGTAGTTAAAGTCGGTGCTGCTACTGAAACAGAATTGAAAGAACGCAAGTACAGAATTGAAGATGCCCTAAACTCTACACGTGCCGCTGTTGAAGAAGGTTACGTTGCTGGTGGTGGTACAGCTTTGATGAATGTACTAAGCAAGGTTAAGGCTCTTAAAGAAGACGGAGACGTTCAAACTGGTATTAACATCGTTGCACGTGCTCTTGAGGAACCATTACGTCAAATCGCTGAGAATGCTGGTTTTGAAGGTTCAGTTATCGTTGAACACATCAAGACACAAGACAATGAAGTTGGTTTCAATGCTGCTACTGACAAGTGGGAAAACATGGTTAAGGCCGGAATCATCGACCCAACTAAAGTTACACGTTCAGCATTACAAAACGCAGCCAGTGTTGCCGCATTGTTGTTGACAACTGAAGCTGTTGTCGCTGACAAGCCAGAAAAGAATGCAGCACCAGCCGCACCTGCAGCTAATCCTGCAGCCGGCGGTATGGGCGGCATGATGTAATAAAGATTTTCTAATCTTTAAAATTGATTGAAATTTAATAAAAGCGTTGGCAGATTAAGTTCTGTTGACGCTTTTTTTGCTGTAGATTGAATTGACACGTATAATGTTACTTAATGTAGAAAATTAGAAAAGAGAACAAAAGATGGAGAGTATTGATTTTGGACGAAAGATTAATTACGTGCCCATGGCAATCAGTTGGGGAGTAGGATTAATTGCTGGTATTTTAATTTATATATTCACAAGACAAGCGTTGCTAGCAGTTATTTTGGGGGTGGCAATTTTAGTAGTAGTTGCCTTGGTATACGCCAAAACCTTATCGGATTTTTATGGTTACTGGTCCATTGATGATAAGGGAATCACAAGCTTTAATTATCAGAATTTTAATGTAAGATTTCAATCCGTTTTACTAACTTTTAGCGAGGATCCATTGAAGATTGAATTCAAAAATATTAAATCTTTAAAAGTCGTCGTCGGTAAAGATATGAATGCTCCAGCTAATATTTTGGGAGGTTCGTTTAATGCTCCAAAGAGAATCATGTTTCATTTGCCAACACCTTATTATTTGGAATTGCAATTAAATGATGGCCGAGAAATTTATTTGGATCTATCGGCTGATTGGGATGATACTCAGACGATTCAGTATGTGATTGGTTTGATAATGAGTAAGGCTAATATTGAAGCTAGTATTGTTAAACAAGCCCAAGAATAAGATTAAGAATTGTATATTTACGTAAATAAAATTCAAAAACTCAAACTTTTTGTTGTTTAGAAGTTTATACTTATAAATTAAAATAATAATAATTTGAGGGAGTTTATTTTGATAGGGACATTATTTAACGTTGCCATGATTATAGTGGGTAGCTTTGCGGGAAGTTATTTTAAAAAAGGTATTAAAGCAGAATATAATAAGATTTTGACGCAGGCTTTGGGCTTAGCAGCAATAGCGGTTGGTATCAATGCGGTAGTGCAAAACATGCCAAAAAGCCACTATCCTGTGTTGTTCATCGTCAGCCTAGCAATTGGTGGCGTGATAGGACAATGGCTCGATCTGGAAAAACATTTTGACAAATTAGTTGGAAGATTCTCTAAACCTAGTGCTGATGGTAAAAATAATCTAGCTGAAGGCTTAGCAACCGGAATTTTGTTATATTGTATCGGTTCATTGTCGATTCTAGGACCAATTCAAGCCGCTTTGAATAAGGATTACACATTCTTGTTTACCAACGGAATGTTGGATGGAATTACTTCGATAGTTTTGGCTTCGACCTTTGGGTTTGGAATGGTCCTTGCAGCAGTGGCAGTTTTTTGTTGGCAGGATAGTATTTATTTGATCGCTATGTTATTGCAGAATTCAATTAATACTAATATGATTACCGAATTAACCGTTGTCGGTGGAATTTTGATCTTGGCTTCCGGATTAGGATTGTTGAATATTAAGAAAATTAAAGTTTTGAATCTTTTACCATCTTTGATTGTGCCAATTGTGGTTGTTGGGGTTTTGTCGATGTTTTAGGAATAGATTGAATGGGAACATTTCTTATTGTTAAAAGGGATGCTTCTTTTTTTTACGTAATTTATAATATACTAGGAATATATACTGCAGATTATGCTTTAGAAAGTGGTAAAAGATGAAAAAATATAGTGCAGGAATGGTATCACATGCGTTTTGGTTAAATGAGTTTTCTCAGTACATTGATCTAGTAAATGATGGAATTTCAACGGAAGAAATAAAAAGAAAAAGCATTGAAGACAACTGTTTTAAACAGAGCACTAAAGCACGTGCTAAAGATATTTTTAACATTTTAAATAGACGCGTTGGGAGTTTAGATGAAGATTATTTGGAGCTTTATCCTAGGTTAGATATAACTAGTCAAAAAATGGTTAACTTGATTACAGTGATGAATAATAATCAATTATTTAAGGAATTTATGTATGAGACTTACCGTGATGAATTGATTGTTGGTGATGCAAAATTGTATGACTATGAGGTCGAAAGCTTTTTTAATCAAAAAATTCAGGAAAGTGAACAAATTGCTAATTGGACAGATGTAACAATCAAGAGACTTGCTGGCGTTTTTAAGACTTTTAATCGTGAAGCTGGATTATTAAAAAATCAAAGTAAGTATGACGATGTTATTCGGCCGGTTATTGATTATCGCTTGGAAGATTTATTGGTTACAAAAAAGAATAGCGAAATGCTAGCAATTCTTTTAGGGAGATAAGGATGAGTACAAAAACAAAATTAGATCATTTAAAAAACAAACTACAGAATAGCGATTTTCAAAATAATCAAGGTTTGTCCAACGAAGTTTCATATTATATTTTGGCCTATGATCCTAAAGATTTTCCAATAGTTAGACGAGAGTTGGATAGTATTAAACGTGAATTTAATCAAGATACAGCAGATTATAAAATCAAGGAATTCAATGTTTATAAAATTATGTGGAAACTATTGGAGCAACGAGGCATAAAAAAAGCTGTTTTTGAAATGGAGAAAGATGATGGAATCGAATACTTGTCGGAACAAATTAATAATGTTTTGAGGATGACTAATTCTGATAATGAATTAGTTAAGTATATGGAGGATCATATAAATCCTGACACAATTGTATTTCTAACAGGTATCGGCGAAATTTATCCATTAATAAGAGCACACAAAATATTAAATACAATGCATCAGATTATTTCAGACATTCCTGTGGTATTATTTTATCCAGGAAAATATGATAGTTTGAGCTTGAGTATGTTTGGAGAGTTAAAAGAAGATAATTATTATCGAGCATTTCAAATAAATTAGGGGTTACTGATAATGATAATTAAAGATGTTTTTACTAAACCGATTGATCGTAATATCAAGGGTGTAATTACCATTGGTAATGAACGTGATAACAATATTAAACAGGAATTGGAGGAGTACGTTGTTACTAGAGAATTAAAACATCACTTTAGTGATTTCTTTGATGCGTATACTTCTAGTATCGGTAAAAATACTACAAATATGGGAGTGTGGATTTCCGGATTCTTTGGATCAGGTAAATCACATTTCTTAAAGATTTTGTCTTATTTGCTCGAAAACCGTGAAGTAAAGGGTAAAAAGGCAATCGATTATTTCACGGATGATAAAAAAATAACTGACATTACAACAATTCGTAATATGCAAAAGGCTGTTGAAATCGATAATGAAGTTATGTTGTTCAATATTGATTCCAAAGCTCGTGACAATAATAAAGAGCAAAAGAACGCCATTCTAAATGTTTTTCTACAAGTATTTAATGAACGTTTAGGATTATCTGGGGAGAGTTTTTGGTTAGCCGATTTAGAAAGAAAATTAATTAAAGATAATCGCTATGAAGATTTCAAAGAAGAATTTAAGAATACTAATGATGAGCATTTGGATTGGATAGGGGCAAGAAACGGTTTTGCTTTTATGAAGGGTACAATTAAGGAAACCTTAGTTAATATCGGCTATATGTCGGATGCTGATGCACAAGGATTCGTTGATAATTTGTCTTCAAGCTATTCCATTAGTGTAGAAGAATTTGCTAAGATGGTTAATTCATACATTAAAACTAAACCTGAAAATTACCATATGATTTTCTTAGTTGATGAAATTGGTCAATATATCGGTGATTCTCAGCAAAGAATGTTGAACTTGCAAAGTATTGTTGAGGATTTAGGAACTTATACTCAAGGAAAAGCTTGGGTCATTGTTACTAGCCAACAGGCAATTGATCAAGTTACCGATAATATTAATGGACAAGATTTTTCAAAAATTCAAGGACGTTTCCACACGAGAATTTCCATGTCTTCTGCTAACGTTGATGAAGTTATTAAAAAACGTTTGTTAACAAAAACTTCTGAAAGTGAAGCTTTACTAGAAGACACATATTCACAAGAACAACACTCGATTAATAATTTGATTGATTTTGATGGGGATGTTGAACGAAAGAAGTATGATAATGGAAAAGTCTTCTCTGAGGTTTATCCATTTGTTCCTTATCAATTTAATTTATTACAGGAAACCTTAACTGCTATTCGTGAAAACGGGTCTGATGGGAAACATTTAGCTGAGGGTGAACGTTCGATGCTGGCTGTTTTTCAAGAATCAGCCCAATATTTTGAAAAGCATGATACAAGGTCGTTGATTCCATATAGTATTTTCTTTAGAGGGTTGGAACAGTTTCTAGATCATACTCATGCCATTGTTATTCAGCATGCAATCGATAATGAAAAGATCAATCCTAATAACGACCCTAAGCCTTTTGCCGTGCAAGTCTTAGAAACGTTATTTATGGTTAAGTATGTTAAGAATTTTGATGCAACATTAAACAATGTTACTACATTAATGATCGATTCAATTGATACCGATCGAATTGAATTAGAAAAGAAAATCAAGAAAGCATTAGATATTTTAATCAATCAAGAATTAGTTGAAAAAACAACGCATGGCTATGAATTTTTAACGGATGCAGAACAAGATATTAGTAAGCAAATTAATAGACAAAGTGTAGACGTTGCAGAGATTTCAAGAAGCATTGGAGATCAATTATTTGCTAATTCTAATATTTCCAAAAAATTTACTTATCCTAAATTAAATAATCAATACACATTCTCATTTAATCCTTATGTTGATGGTTATCCGGTTGCCTCAACTAATAATGAAATGAGTATAAGAGTTAATACTCCTGAAAGTGATTATCATAGGGATAAAGCGGAATTGGCCCGAATTTCCATTGATCCGGGGCAGCCACCAATTATCATTGATATGCCAGAGGAGAATTCCTATATTGATGATATGCGTCAATCTATTAAAATTAGAAAATTTGCTTATGGATTCAATAACCAGCCAAGTGATGAACGTTCTAAGCAAATTATCGAAATTAAAAAAATGGAACGTAATACATTAAATGATAATGCTTCTAAAGAATTAATGGCTGCTTTACAAAATGCGGATATTTATATTTCTGGTAAAAAATTAGAGAATACCGGTAAGGATTTCTTTAAACGTCTCAATGAAGCCGAAATTGCTTTGGTTGATGAGGTATATCGTAATCTTAGTTATATTGAAGTAACTAAGAATGAAAAGGACATTGTTTCTCTATTTAAGAACAATGATTTGAATGTTAAAACTAATGAAAATGAACAAGCTACACAGGCAATTCTGGATAGCATTTTACGTTCATTTGACGGTCACAATAAGATTTCTTACAAGTCAATTTTAGATAAGTTCAGTCGGATTCCATTCGGTTATAACGATATAGATATTAAGTGGCTTGTTGCTGAATTATTTGCTGATGCAAAGATAAAACTTTACGTTAATAATGCTTCGGTAAACTTCAATCCTAATTCAGATCCATTGGAAATGGCTCGTTACTTTACTAAAAAATCCTTTATTGACAAAGTTCAATTTGAGCCTCGTCGTGAGATTTCAGTTTCAAAGAAAAAGGATTTACAAGAGATTGCTGATGAGGTCTTCAATAAAGTAACCTTTACCAATTATGAAGACGATACTGTGATGAATGAATTAAAAGATAAAGTTCAAATGGACTTGAGAAATTTGAGATTCTTCAAGGAAATGCCTAATTATTATCCAGGTAAAAATTGGATCGAGCAAGGAATTAATATGCTTGAGAAATTAGACAATATCGTTGACGTTGATAATTTTTATGATTATGCAAGTAAAGAAAAAGATGATCTGCTTGATTGGCATGATGATATGGAAGATTATGGAATTCTTGAATTTTATCATAGCGATAGTCAACAAAATATTTGGAAAGAAGCACATCAGAAACTTGATATTTATGATAATTCCAAGGATTTTATAACTGGTAAAGAATTGCCCAAAGTGGTAAATAGTATTACAGAAATTATCCAATCTAATAAACCCCAAGGAAGAGTTCATGAACTAAAACAACTTAGTGATGATTTTAAAGATGAATATAATAAGGAATTTGATCGTAAATTGGATGATATTAATGTTCAAATTGAGGTTGAACGATCAAATACACTTGATTATATTGCTAAAACTGATTGCTTGGATAAATTAGAAAGTGAAGTAAATCACCGGTTTGATGAATTTATTAAAGAAGCTGAGGAATCAGTTAACTTGGATAAATTGGTTGTTGTTAAGGATAAGGTATTGCCAGTTGGTTCAAGATTTAGAGAAAGAGCTGATAAAATTGTCGAGGAAAGAAATTCTTCAAAAGAGCCAAGTCCGAATCTAAATGGCGGTAATAGTGGAGATGATTCCATACACGGTGAACCTAAAAAATCTGTTTCACAACCAATACACATTAATATCAGACAATTACAAATTCCAAAGAATTGGTCGTTGAAAGATGAAGATGACGTAGATGCTGAGTTGAAACTTTTAAAGAGAGCTTTAATAGAAGAATTAAAGAGAAATAATAACAATATTAATTTGAGTCTTTAAATTTAGAAGGAAAATACATGGATAAAAACGCGATAAAAAAGTTTGCTATCAATGCCCGTAATGAGCTACGTGCAATGGTCAAACAAAAAGCCAATGTAATAGGAATTACTGAGAATGGAATTGAAGATAAATTATCAATTTCTACTAAAGAAATCGAATATTATATTGATGATAAAGTTCCATTAATTGGAAAAGATATTCAAAAGCGAAAAAACTAGTTGATGAATTGAATACTCGTGCCAAAAAAAGCGACTATAAGACAGCCTTCAATGACTTAGTTGAGGAAGTGGCTTACACATGGTTTAACAGAATTGTGGCCATTCGTTTCATGGAAGTTAACGATTATTTACCAAGTAGAACCAGAGTCTTATCAAGTACTCAGAATCGTAATGAACCAGATATTATGATTGATCCGTTATCTCTGGAAGATGATTTAGGGGCTTTTTCAGACGATGACCGTCAGTTGATTAGTGATGCTTGGGATACTGAAGATCCCACGACTATGGATAAGTTGTACAAGATGTTGTTTATCAAACAAGCCAATGCTTTGAACAAGAACTTGCCGTATCTATTTGAAAGAACAAATGATTATGCAGAATTATTGTTCACTCCAAGCTATAATCACGGTGTGATAAAAGATATTGTTACTGAGATTCCAGAGAGTAATTTTGATGTTGAACAAGGCGGTCAGGTTGAGATTATTGGATGGATTTATCAGTATTACAATACGGAACTGCATGACGAAGTTGTAAACATTAGTGGCGGTGCCATTCAAAAAAGTGATATCCCAGCCGCAACCCAGTTATTTACTACTGATTGGGTCGTTAGATATATGGTCGACAATTCACTTGGTAAATACTGGCTTGAAAGACATCCAAATAGTTCATTAAAGAAAGAACTCAAATATCTTTTACCAGAAAAATTAAATATTGTGCCAAATGATAAGGATATTCAAGATATCAAATTTGTTGATAATGCTATGGGGTCCGGACATATTTTAATTTATGCATTCGATGTTCTTATGAAGATTTATCAAGAAGAAGGATATTCAGCCAGGGATGCAGCAGTTGATATTATTACTAAAAATCTATATGGATTAGAAATCGATCAACTAGCAACATTTTCTTTAATGATGAAGGCTAGACAGTACAATCGTCGAATTTTAAGAAAATCAGATATTAAACCTAATTTACATGTTTTTGTCGAAACAAATAACATATCTTCAGAATTTTTAGAATTAATACCTGAAGATTCTCAAAAAGATGTACAAGAGCTAGTTAATACATTTAAGAATGCCAAAGAATTAGGTTCTATTACTAAACTTGAAAGACAATATAATTATGAGAAATTACGTTTAGACGTAAATAATATTAAAGATCCTGGAATTGATTTATACGGCATTCAGTCTTCCAAAGAATTAGTATTAAAGGTGTTAGATTTAGCTGAAGTTATTAGTGCCAAATATGATGTTGTAGTCACTAATCCTCCATACTTGAATAAAATGGACAAAAATCTCAAGAAATACGTTAAAAAATATTATTCAGATTATTCTGGTGATCTTTTCTCGGTCTTTATTTATAACAATATAAGTTGGTTAAAGCCAGGTGGATATTCAGCCTATATGACACCATTTGTTTGGATGTTTATCAAAACATATGAAAAATTGAGAACATTTATCGTTGAAAACAAAAAAATATCTAGCTTGATTCAAATGGAATATTCAGCATTTGAAGAAGCTACTGTGCCAATTAATACCTTTGTGATTAAGAATTCTAAGCCTAATGATGAAGGAATTTATTTAAAGCTTTCTGCTTTTAAAGGTGGCATGGAAGTTCAAAATCAAAAGGTTCTAGAAGCAATTGGGAATCCAGACTGTGGATATATTTATCGAACTAATCAAGCGAACTTTAGTAAGATTCCTGGTAGTCCTATTGCTTATTGGGCTAGTGAAAATTTGATTAAGGATTTCGAAAAAGGAACTAGAATGGACGAATTAGTTGACCCAAGACAGGGATTAGCAACAGCTGATAACAATAGATTCTTACGAATGTGGTATGAGGTTATAAATAGCAATATTAGTTTTAATTCTCATTCTATAAAAGAATCATTAGAATCTAATAAAAAATGGTTTCCATATAATAAAGGTGGATCTTATAGAAAATGGTATGGAAATTATGATTATGTAGTTAATTGGGAAAAAGATGGCTATGAAGTAAGAAATTTCACTGATGCTAATGGAAAAGTTAGATCAAGACCCCAAAATACTGATTATTACTTTCATGAAGCGATAACATGGTCTAAATACTCTGGCAATTTAGTATTAGATAGGATTTCAGGATCATTCATGATACCGGGTATGCTGCATTTTCTAAAAACATAAAACTTATTAATGATGTAGGATTCTTAAATACTAAGTAGGCAGTACATATTAAATTTTTAAATCCAACGATAAATGCCAAATTGGTGATTTTTAAATTTCCAGTTTTAAAATGTTGAACAGTATATCAAAGAATGATAACATAAAATTCCAAAGAAGATTGGGATTCAGCGAAATCTCATGGGATTTCAAACAACATCCACTCTTAAATCACATCGCTGATGATAAGCGAACAGAAGTAAATGGTAGTTTACAAAATGCGTTTAGTATTTGGAAATCAGAGGCTCAAGATAGATTTGACCAATTAAAGTATAATGAAGAAGAATTAAATAAGATTTTTATTGATCTATATGGTTTACAAGATGAGTTGACTCCGGATGTTGCCGATAAAGATGTTTCTGTACGTTTGGCTAACGAAAAACGTGATATTAAATCTTTCTTGTCTTATTTTGTTGGCGTAGTATTTGGCAGGTATTCTCTTGATACTGAGGGTCTTGCTTTTGCTGGGGGACAATGGGATAGCTCTAAATACGATTCCTTCGTGCCAAATGACGATAATATCTTGATGTTAAATGATAAGAAATATTTTGATGATAAGCGCGATATCATGAGTCGTTTGAAAGAATTTTTGACTGTAACTTTTGGTGCAGATAATGTAAAAGATAACCTTGAGTATATTGCTTCAGTTGTTGGTAAAAAAGCAGATAATACTGAGGATTCCATTAGAAGGTACTTTGTTGAAGACTTCTTTAAAGATCATAAGAAGATATATCAAAAACGTCCAATCTATTGGGAATTTTCAAGTGGTCGAGCTAATGGATTCAAAGCTTTAATGTACTTACATAGATACAACGAAAATGAATTAGCAATGATTAGAACTAATTATTTGCATCCATTGCAGGGTAGATATGAAACCAATCTTAAACAATTGGATCAATTATTAGAATCTGAAACCGTTGCTAAAGAGAAGAAGAAACTTGAAAAAGAAATTAATCATGTAAATAAGCAACTATCTGAAATTAAGAAGTATGATCCGTTAATTCAACATATTGCTAATGAGAAAATATCGTTAGACTTGGATGATGGTGTAGTGGTTAATTATGAAAAACTTCAAAATGGTGAGAAAATTTTAACTAATTATAAGTAGATAAAAGGGCTTTTCCAATCGGAAAAGCCTTTTTATGTGCCAAGAAATGTGCCAACTATTTTATGGCATTATCTAGAATAGAAATTATCTTATCTTGATCCTGAGATTGCAATTCTCTAATTATATGTAAGTAAGTTGATTGAGTTGTTGTGATGTTACTATGACCCAATCTTCTCGAAACGGAAAGTACGCTAACTCCTTTATAGAGTAAGATTGAAGCATGCGTGTGACGCAATCCATGAAATGTTATACGGGGAATATTAAGTGATTCAAGTTTATTAGTTAGTGACTTATTTATTTCAGCACTTACCAAAATATGATCTTTCTTATTCATAAATATTGGCTGGTTGTTTTTAAATTCATGAAGTTTCAGGTATTCTTTTAATTTAAAAACTGTCTGTTCATCGATAGCAATTTTTCTGATAGAGGATTTCGTTTTAGTCTTCATAAAGCCAGTTTTATATTTATAATCCCAAGTCTTATTTACGCTAATATATCCGGATTTGAAGTCAAAGTCTTTAGTTGTCAAACCCACAACTTCGCCATATCTCATCCCAGTCACAGCCGCAATAAAAATAATCATTTCATCTATTTTGTTGGTATTAAGATTCTTTATTAAAATTGACCAATTTTTATAACTCAAGACTTTATTAATTTTTGGTCGTTCTATTCCAGTTATAACGGCTTTTCTAGTTGGATCCGCCATAATTATTTTTTCATCTAAAGCCTCAAGCAAACAAGCCCTTATTTGTTTATGAAAGCATGATACAGTGCGCTTTGCGTGTGTTTTAGCAAATTGGTTAATGCCTTCTTGATAACGTAGTTTAGTTAAATCCTTTAGTTTTAAATCGCCAAATATTTCATAAATGTGTTGAGCAGTATTTTGATATTTATTGAAAGTGATTTTAGACACTACATTTTTCTTAAAAACATTGATCCAACGTTTGTAGTAACTGACCAAGGGTTCTTCACTTGATTTTGCACTGGATAGATTAGGGTATTCAATTTGTATCTGACTAGCTGCTAGAATAGCTTCTGATTGTGTTCAAAGCCCGATTTACGTAGTTTCTTGTATTTACCAAATTGATCTTTGTATGATATTTCATATTGCCAAACGTGTCCTCTTTTACGATAACTGACCATTATTTGAGCCCTCCAAACGGAACAGTTGTCACAATTTTGGCACATACGTAACTATATTCCAATAATTTTGCATTAAATAATTGCTTATCATCAGCGATGTGATTTAAGAGTGGATGTTGTTTGAAATCCCATGAGATTTCGATGAATCCCAATCGTTTTTAGATATTAATAGATTATCTACATTGAATCCTTTATAGATTTTAAAACTGGAATTTAAAAATTCCCAATCTGCAATGTATCGTTGGTTTAAAATTTTAAGATGTAATTCCTACTGACGAATTCATTAATCCAATAAGTCAAACAGTTTTATTTTTATTAGAAAATGCACATACCCCGTAACATCATTTATGCTTCCCGGAAATCTGTATCTAATACTAAAGTTACCACAGTAATATCAGACCATGTTATCGCTTCATGAAAGTAATAATCAGGATTTCTTGTTACGGACCTTATCTTTCCATTGGACCATTGAAATTTCTCACTTCATAACCATCATTTTCCCAATTAACTACATAATCGTAATTTCCATACCATTTTCTATAAGATCCACCTTTATTATATGGAAACCATTTTTTATTAGATTCTAATGATTCTTTTATAGAATGAGAATTAAAACTAATATTGCTATTTATAACCTCATACCACATTCGTAAGAATCTATTGTTATCAGCTGTTGCTAATCCCTGTCTTGGGTCAACTAATTCGTCCATTCTAGTTCCCTTTTCGAAATCCTTAATCAAGTTTTCACTAGCCCAATAAGCAATAGGACTACCAGGGATCTTACTAAAGTTCGCTTGATTAGTTCGATTATAACGATTACCAGGTATTGGAAGTTTAGAGGGAATCTTACCCGAAGTATCTGCAGTTTTGATTTGATGATAGGTCCCAATGAAATTAGGTAAGTTCATATTTCTTACAATCGTGACTGCCGTACCAAATGCAATACCCATAACATTATTTTCCATATGCATGAGGTTAGAAATTGTAAAGTTACTTAAAAGATGTGTCCTCATTTTTTCAAAACTTGATAGAAACATCCAAGATTGCATAGTAACCATGCAATTATATCCACCAGGAATCATTGATTTATTCCATCGTTCGATGAACATTGAAAATAAATCAGACTTTGCATCTGGATAGTTAGTTTTTGCAAAATTACCGAGAATTTTATTCATTCTTGACGAACCCATATATGGTGGATTGGTAATGATAATGTGATATTGTGCAGATAAGATTTTAGAAACACTCAATAATTGCTTCAATGAATTAATTAAAGGAATCAATTCGAATGACATTTGTTCTTGATTTAGATTTGACAATTTTTGATATAAATCATCATAATCAATATCAAGCCCCATAATTAGTGATCCTAAATCATTTCCATTATGGAATAAATTAATAACATTATTAAATAAGGTTACATCATGTTCATTTAATTCATTAAACAAAAGTTCAAAATCATCACTGTTAAATTCATTCGTTTCAGGAATGTCATAAATATTCAATTTGATATTACTTGTCAAAGCACGTCTATTGTATTGACGCAATTTCATGTATACAGCAAAATATGATAACTGGAATGCTCTAGTGTCTATATCTAATCCAAATAAATTATTGGTTACAATTGATTTTGAAGCCTCTCTTTCAGAATATCCTTCTGATTGATAAATCTGCATTAATAAATCAAATGCATAAACCAGTATGTGTCCAGACCCCATCGAAGGATCAATCATTTTTAAATCTGTTATTTCAAGATTACTTAGACTTTTGTCAACATCTTTTAATGACACAATAACATTCTCTGGTTGCTGAGCATCTTTCATGTAATATTGCCAATTGAAGTCACTTGCAATTTGTTCTTCTAAACGAGTGTCATTTTTTTCAAGTAAAGATTTAATCCATATTTTCCCCAATGAATTTTGGACCATATATTTAACAATCCAGTCAGGTGTAAAAATCTGTGTCACTGAAGCAATTTCTGTATCTTTAAATTATGTGATTTTGGAGAAGAAATTGCTTTTTCTTTTGGTTCCGTATTGTAATACTGATAAATCCATCCAATAATCTCAACCTGACCGCCTTGTTCAACATCAAAATTACTCTCTGGAATCTCAGTAACAATATCTTTTATCACACCGTGATTATAGCTTGGAGTGGACGAAAATTGCCAAACAAAAATGTTATAGGTAGCAGTAAATATATTATTCAAACGGATAGTGGCCATCGATTCTTATCCAGTTGATTTACAAATGACTGAAAAAGAGAGGGCTACATTAGAATTAAAAAAGCATTAAAAGATATTCCTGTTAAGGATTTAAATACACCACAAGAAATTTCTGATTTTTTTGAGGATGGAAATAATGATAATCAAAACTAATGATATCTTTATTATGTTCCGCTTATGGATAAAAAGGCGGTAAACATCGTCCTGTGTTGATAATAGATAGTGATGAAAAAAACATTATTTTTTCAAAATAACAACAAATACGAAGATAAATCTTCACAAATTAAAAACAATTACTATCCAATTGTGGGATGGTTTAATCAGAATTACTTGTTTTTTTAACTTTTGGCGTCTAAAGACTTGAGTTTATTTAATAATGTATATCGATAATGTATTATTAATATTGCGAGTAATAATTGAAAAGAGGCACTAGCATGGCTGATGTCAATAATGAAAAATATTAGATAATTTAAAAAGAAAATTTAATCATGGTAGTCACATTATTTTTTGGTATGACGATAATGGTGAATTTACGGATAAAATAATGAAATCACAAATGGATTAACAGGAATTGCACAAGTAGTTGTTCTACATCTGGGAAACAACTTAAGTTGAAATTAAAGTTCTTATCAGCTTCGGAAGAAGAAAATTTTTTGATTTATCTCCTGAGAAACAACCCGTTCTTGAAGATAATCATTTACGAGATATTATTTTATATTCAGATACATTTACTGCTGACGCACAAGAAATGATTAGACGTGATTTGGGATTACCGGAGAAAATGGGATCCTTTGTTAAAGAACATTCTAAGTTTTTTGGTAGTAAGGCTCGTCGGAAGAGTTTTAGCAAATATGATCCGAAGAGTTTTGATAATAATCCTGAACTAGCAATTCTAGCTACTTTGGTTAATTCTCAACGGGTTTTGGTCAGTTACTTTGATATTTTAAGAATTGTTTGTGTGCAGGAGTTCATAATGATAGTTATTTAAATGAATTTGCCAAATATGGTGTGTTAGATGCATTTTGGGATAATGCGCGAAAAATTTTTGGTTATGAAGAGAAACAACCTAGTTTAATAAGACTAGCCACTTCATTATTTTTACTGAAACTTTCCATCAAATGGATAAGGAAGTACCTAAGCAAGTTAATGTTTACGATTTGATGACTAAATATCCGAACGTAAGTACCTTTGTGAATCAATTTAGTAACTTGAATTTTAATGGTGATGATAAATTTGAAGAAGTAGCAGATGAAGTTTGGAGATTTGTAGATGGTAATACCTTATTCAAGAATATCAAAGTGGATGATTTTGCTAAATCTTCAGTATTTTCTATTTTTGATAGATGGATTCTTTTATGGGAACAAGGACGTTTAAAATTATCGGATTTTGACAGTCAAATTAATGGTGAATCTTTTCCAGAGGTAGTGAAACATCGACTGGAAATGCACTATGGTAGTAAATATAAAGT
>NZ_CP018868.1 GCF_002849895.1 Companilactobacillus alimentarius DSM 20249
GCTTTTAACTTCGCCACCGTCCGCGGCAAAAACAACCTGGGCGTTCATCAAGCCCAAATAAATCGCAGTAGCTCCAGTAGTTGCTAACGCTTTTACTTTGCTGAACTTCATGTTATTCCTCCTTCCTATCGTCTTCTGATGTTCGTAATTGAATTTGTTCTGCTTGCGTTTCTTCTGGTTCACGCTGATAGAACTTGTTCAATTGTTCCTCGGCAATTTGCTGGCTTGGTAACGGATCAGTGGCTAATTTGACGCGACCATTTTCACTTGTGGCTAAGTAGTATTCTTTTTCAGACTGACCAAGTTCTTGCGTTTCCAAAACATGTAGATTATGTTCGTAACGTCCTAATGCGTTATCAACTTCCAACCCATAAAAACCAAGAAAGCCTTCTAAAAAACTTTCACCAAAAAAGGTCATTTCATTTTTAATTTGCTTATATTGATGAGTTGGCTTATCACTAACTAGCTTTTCAGTTTTTTTGGCGTTCTTGCTGTCTTGATGACGATTAAACCAACTACTGATTTTTAATGGGTCGGTCTTAATCTGACGCTTAACGGTATTTTTGATTAATGCTTTCCGTACCTCGTCAATTGGTTTACCTTCCTGTTTCAATCGGTCTTGTAACTTGTCTTGATCCGCCAATTCTTGTTCGTCTTTAACCACGATAGCTTTCTGGCCATTATGAATTAGCTTGCCATTAATGCCCTGCCAGCTTTCTACTTTCATTGGATCACCTCCTTATATTGTTTGTTGGGTTAGAAATATTAAACAACTAGCTTTCCCCTAACCCGCCCGGTAAAATGGATTGTTAGGAGGGTGACACCTAGAAGTTGCGATTCTAGGTGCTGATCCCCGTTAGCACTACTATTGCTGACGAGGACGCCCTCTTTTTTTATGTGATCTCTGATCCATTCAATTCCTTGTGCTGATATTAGTTTGCTTTTGCCACCCTCCATAATCATATTTTTGGGTACTTCGCCCTTATGACGGCGTAGCCATAAACTTACATAAGAACGACTGCGGCCTAACTTTTGGCTAGCTTGACCAAGGTTATACCATTCTTCTTTTGACACATCTTTTACCCTCCTTTCTTTAACCTATGGCTCTATTATATCGCTAAATGTACTCATTGTGTTCATTTAATTTTACATTTAGATTACAAGTGCATGCCCCCATCTTCATGCCGGTTTCGAGTTTGGTGTTGCCGTTGCTTTTTCGTCATTTCCCACTCGGTTTCTTTCAGTCCACGTTCTTGCTTTTGCCGTTGGTAATCTTCATCACGAGCATATAGAACAGTCATGATCGCATCACTAAAGGCCGTCTTTAAGTAATAGGCTGGACTAACTGGCTTATAATTTAGCGGTTGATAATGCCCCATATTTGCTTTTCTGTACTGGTCGTCCTTGGCTTGTTGCCCTTTTAACTGCTTTTGGATTTTCTCGATCTGACTGTTCTTAATCGTCGGATCGGCTTTGCATTCGCCAAAAAAGAGTTGTTTAGTGCCATCATGCTTTAAAACCCGTTGTAAGTGATGATTTTCTAACTGATCTAAGCTAAGCTGTCCCGATAAATAAGCTAGTCCTTGTTGATGTTCTTGGGGACTGAACACCTGTGGTGGATTTGCTTGCCACTGTTCAATTGTTTCAGCCTGACATGGCTTTAAAGCAGGATCATAGTACATCACGGCTGTATAGGCTTGTTCCTGTTTAGTCATTGGTAATTCATCTAAATCGCCTTTGGGAAAGGCCCTTTTCAATACTTCATGGTATTGCGTTTTAATGACTTGCTTAACGGCCATGATTGTTCGCAATTCTTTGACTGCGCGAGTAATCTTTTGCTGCTCGGTTGGTGAATACTTTTCTAGTAGACCTTGATCAACGTGTTCTAGACTTTCTAAGCTATCATCATGAATCATCAGCGTATATTTAAGCTCGATTTTGACTTCCTTTTCTTGTTGCATTAATAACTTAAAACCAACGTATGGCCGCTTAGTAAAGGTCAATAATTGTTGGGTCAACAAATCATCACGAATGTTCATTAAACGTTCGTTTAATTCACTACCCTTGAAAACTGTTTGTTCGCTATCGGTTTCCTTAATTAATTCCCGTCGTTCAGCCGCGGTTGTCTGTTCAAAATCAAGCTCTGGATAAAGTTTTTTAGTCGTGCGATCAACCACTTTATTTAAGAGTTCATCTGCTTTTTTGAGTGAGCTTTCTTGTTGGTTAATCGTCAATAATTGCTTAGTGACATCTTCACCAACAGCGTGCTTAATTAAGGTACTGTTTTTCCAATTAAATAGCATGCGCCGCTTATCATCTAAACTTTCCAAACTAATATAAGTTTTCAGTTCGTGGCTTAACTCTTTGACCACTTTTTTCTCGTTAAACGAGAAGTGTTTACTTAGGCTATCTAAATGACCTCTATTAATTACTTTTTCTTGGTTATTTTATAGCCAGCTTTGGACTTACGATAGTTCTTAACTTGTTGGTTAAATTCTTTTCTTTCATGCCGCTTACTATTGATTCCCTCATGTTGAGTTGGTGTATCATCTATTCCCTCCTCGATAAATGATTTTTCGCTGATCCGATCGGGAATATTTTTTTGCTCTAAAACTTGATTTACACTAACCGCCCAATTGTGCCGCCATTGATTGATTTTTTCTTTTTTATCCCAATCAACCAACCAAATTTTTCGGTTTCTCACATTCCCTGCAGGGGTCTTAGTTTTTATTACCATGACTATCTAAAATGTATTCGTTTTTGTTTTCTGTCCCCAAGTACCATCGGGGTTAAATGGGCGATTGGTTAACATCACATGAGCGTGCGGATTACCTGGGTGGTCGCGATGAATTGCCACGTCGGCTACCATGCCCTCATCAACAAAATTTTCTTGCACATATTTTGTCAGTAATTCTTTCTGTTCGGATTCACTTAATTCTACCGGTAAAGCCACGTTAAACTCTTTTGCATACCGTGAGTTTGATTTACGATCTTTCTTTTCAACTTCATTCCACAACTGCTCTCGATCACTCGCCCATTCAGGTGAATTTTTTGGCGTCAAAATAAAGCTTTCTGGCATGATCGATCGGGCATAAAAATAGTGGCGACCTTCCTTATCATCAAATAGCTTTTCACCACTTCGATAAGCGGCACTGGCAATCGCACTTCGTCCTTTACCAGCACTAATATTACTAAAACTCATATGAAAAATTGCCATGTCGGTCACCACCTTTCTTGAGTTTATGGGTTTGACTTGTTGTCGCCATCGGCGACTTCTAATACAGGTTTAATGGGTTTAGCACAACGTCATCAAAGATGACGTGTAAGTGCGCATTGACCTCGTTTCACTCGGTCTTCTGATTCTCTTATCTTTAACTTAGTGTATGCCTTCCGCTTCGCTATTTCAACTTTTATACTTTGACTTAACGTTTCCCTATGATATAGTGTCGGTGATTATTTCTAATATGATTGGAGGGATCGTTATGTCTCAAAGTAACTTAGAAAAACAAGAATCTAAATTAAAAGCCCTTAATCAAAAAATTAAGGACGAAAAAATAAGATTGAACAACGGCTAGGTAAACAAATCATCAGTCAAGCCAATTTAGATTATGCTAATTTGTCTAACGATCAGATTAAGCTTTTAGCCAAGCAATTTTCTGAATTTTTAAAGGTAAAGTCCGTAGATCATTAGCCATACGAGATGGGGAAATTCCATGTCTAATCAATATGAAAAACTAGTCGAGCAGCAAGCGCGTTTAAAACAAAAAATTGAGCGAGAAGATTTTAAATTACGACAATCTAAATACTATGAAAATCGGCAAGCCCGCAAAGCCCGTTCTCGCCGATTAATTCAAAAAGGGGCTTTGCTCGAAAAATACTTTCAAGCTGATAACCTCTCGGTCGAACAAACCGAAGAACTTTTAAAAATATTTGCTGACTATGTTAACGCCCATAAACCGGATAAATTAAAAAACGATCAACCTAATAACTAGGCCGATCGTTTTTATTTTCTGGATCATTTTTAGGCTTTACTTCTGGGTTTTGATCTGCAAAATTTTGTAACTGCTTTTGCACCTTTTCTGGATAAGTAATATTTTGGTTTATCCAAGGAAAATGCCTCAAATCGTTCTTAAAAACTTGTCCCTTCTCTCTTGCATAAACAGAGGTAAACTTTTCGCTATTATCATAGATCATGACCTTATCAGATTTAAAGGCCACTAATGGCAAATTATGTTTGGATTGCTGATAACGTTTCTTGATCGTTGCTACTGGAACACCGTGGCCACCTTTTTGTACCCGTTCGTTGACCCTTTGGATAGCTAAATTTTCATCTCGCAAAGCAACATATAATAAAGTCACTTCAAAGCCATTTTTGTGAGCTTTGTCAATCAAATTGAGTTGAGCTTTGCCTCTACCTGCCAGTGTTGTTTCTACGTGAATACTTTGCTGGTGATCTAAAGCATAGTGTAGTTGTTTGATTTCTTCTTTCATGGCTTTTAAGTTGTCACTATCTTTATGCCAATCGCCACCCATTTGTCTTAAAAGTTCATCAGCGTTAATCCGTTTTGTTTTGTCAAACAAGATGGGAAATGTATCGTATAGCGTACTTTTTCCTGCTCCGTTAATACCAGCAACAATTATATATTGGGGTTTATCTATCAACGGACAAAGTCCTTTCGCTTAATAACCTCATCTTGCCTTTTATCTAAAAAGTAGGTATATAAAGCGTCATATACTTTGCGCTTTTCTGGATCTGGCTCATGTAATGACTTATCAAGTAAATCTTTTAAATCAGTTTCTTTGGCAATTTCAAAAAAGTCATTAATTGTGATTGTATCTTTCATGTTCATCACACTTCCCAGTTATTAATTTATTTAATCTGATAAGCCATTAGTCCTCATCTGGATCATTGAGCCAATCAGCGACTTCTTTAGCGTCTTTGAACTCTGTTACTGGTGTCTCTTTGGTAGCCTTTAAAAGGCTTAAATTAGCTCTTTCGGCTTCGCTCAGGGCTGGTTTAAACGGTAATGCTGCGTCAGCTACGATCCGCTTATAAAACATATTGATCGCGGTAGTTGGGTTTAGACCTAACTGGCTTAAAACGGCTTCGGTATTATCTGCCAATTCTTTGTCAATCTGGACTTGTACGCGTTTCTTTTCCTTAACTGCCATGATTTTCTCGCCCCCCTTTATTACTACTCACATTATACTAATCTTTGAGTACCATCTCAATTAGTCTGCTTCTTTAAAAGTTGTGAATTTAAGTTTGCTGTCCTTTCCGCAATGGCACTTATACAACGTTCCTAAAGTGCCCGTAAGCGCATTTTAAAACTCGTTTAATATAATTATGCTCTATCTGTTTAAAACAGCTTAAATGGCCTTATATAGCTTTTTAGTTTTAAGCACGCTCATCGTTAGGGTGTTTGGCCGCATATTCTCTAGCCGCTTGTTTATTCCACCAAACGCCAAATAGGTTTTGCATGGTGCCGTACAAGTAGTTTTCCACGTTCTTGATGTGCTTCTCATTGCTTCTAAGGGCGTTAAAGTAGCGTCTCAAGGCTTTAGTCATCAAAGGCTTCAGTTCCTCATCATCAAGTGGAATTATGACGCCAATGTCCTGATGATCCTTTTCAACTCGATATTTAGCATTCAAGATGATACCAATAAACCGGCGCATTTGTTGCGGGGTACGGCACCAAAAACTAAGTAGTTGCACAGCTTCGGGTTCTAAGAAAACCGGTAAGCCACTGTCTTCATCAGTTAAGAAGTCATTAGCATGGGTCACCAAATCTCGGTTTTGGGTTTCTAGTTCTGCTGGTGAAAAATGGGCTGTGGAAAAGTCCAACTTTTGAGTATCTATATTGTATCTATTAGTATCTAAATTATTAGTATAGTCTAGATCTTGTCTCTTTTTGAGAAGTCCGCTTGTACCAAGGGATTCAGACGTATCAGAAACGGTATCATGCGGGTTTCTCTTTTTGAGAAGTCCGCTTGTACCAAGGGGTTCAACGGTATCATGCGGGTTTCTCTTTTGAGAAGTCCGCTTGTACCAAGGGGTTCAGGCGATTTTAATGGCTCTCGCTTAATATAAACGTCTTTTGCTGTTACTTCCAAATCTGCCAAATATAATCTATTTGGTTCGTTTTTGCCTGATCTTGGATTAAACCCCATATGTTTTTGATACAAAAGGTTCGCGTCCATTAATTCGTGTTTAATCTTATTGATTTTATTATTTGACCAGTTTCGTAAATCTTTTAGTTCATTGTTTGTGTATATGAAATATACGTTGTTATTTTCGTCAACCCAATTATTGCTTAGTGAGTAACTTAGACGATCGCGTAACACCGAATAAAGTAAAATGGCACTATCGCTAAGATCCTTATATTTTTCCCCTTGGAGTAAGATCTGCGGCAAAGCGTAAAACTTTACTTCATAGGCCCTTTTAGCATTTGTAAAGTTGAAGTTTGATTGATCCATAATAAAAGCTCCCTTTCTTAACTGACACACGTCGTCTTAAAGAGAGTTGCTAAAACATCTGACTTGTTTTAAAATACAAATCTGATATGCTTTAACTGAATTACAAAGCGAACATTGGACGTGATCGGCTTTGTAAATTCACCGGCATGTGTCTATTCTGGGTTGCCCATACGGCAACTTTTTTTAATTTCTAACAACAAAAATGGACTAAATAGCATTGGTTAGCCACTTAGCCCATTGGATTCAATTTGTTTTTAACTATCCTTCACTTGTCCCATAGGACTGGTTTGCGGTATAATTAACCTACAAATTAAGAACAATGTTCAGACGATTTTAACTTGGCGGTCTAAATCGTCTGAATCTAAGTAGCTCGCTATTAGCTACTTGCTAAACCTAAAATCCCCGATTCCTCGTGAATCGGGGATTTTTCTGTTTAGCTTGATCTATTTATTCGGTTGTTAAATTAATCTTAGTCTAGCATAGCGCTTACCTACAGGCAACCGTATTTGGTTTAGTGCACTTTACTAGTTTTTACCTAATCACAAATTAATCAAGCGAACAAATTGCGTATTTACTTGTTTGATTAATTATTTATTTATTTAACTGCTAAATTGCATCTATGATTGAAGCTAAGAATTCTGAACGATTTTTAAATCCGTTTTTTCGGGCAGCCGTATCCATTTTTTTAAGTTGACTTTCAGTAATTGAGAAGGTCACAGATCGCTTACGCTCTACTTCCTTTCGGCTGATATTTTTCAAAAATGCGACTGCATCTTTCTTGTTGTCTTTCAATGTAGTTTCGTAACTTTCTCTCATTTCTTCGTCTTTTTTATGGTTGAATGAATCTAAACTCATAATCTAACTCTCCTTACTTGGTTTTATTTGCTAATTCTTGAAAAAGATGATCGGCGTGTTCTATGAACTTTTGATTTTGCTTTAAAATGGATTCATCATGATTGGCTAATTCAAATATTGAAGCGTGCCTTGCAGTAGCTTTATTAAAGAGCTCTCTTTCAGGAATTATAGTTGCGACTGTTTCATCGCCTTCTATGTGTTTTAGCAAATCGCGAGACATGCTTGTATTATGTCTAATCATATTACCGATAAAGAAAAGCTTTGCGTCAACGTAAGTTTCGCCAGTTCGATAGTCAAAAAGTGATTTTCTGAATTTTTCGAGTCGTGTTTCTAGGTCAAACTTGGCATTGTAGCCATGTTCACTGGGTGTAATGGGACTAAGCAGGTAATTACTGATAGCAATAGCGTTTTTAGTGATGGTGCTAAAATCTGGGTGCGTATCAATTAAGATATAGTCATAGTCGGTTAAGCTTAATGAATCGGAGTTGTTTTTAAACCACATGAACAACATCATTTCTTTGTTACTGTTATTTTCTAGATAACTTCCTAAAACATCTAGGTCTATAAAACCGGCTATTAAATCTAGATTCGGTCCGACACTGTCAATTTTTACTTTTTGAGCATTGTCATTTTCTTTAAACGCTTCAGCGATGGTATTGTTTCGTCGTGTTTTTTCAAAAACGGTTGTTAAATTGCACTGATGGTCTAAATCTATTAATAGAACCTTCTTACCATGTTTGGCTAACCAATCACCATAATTTAAAGTCAAGGTTGTTTTACCAACACCACCCTTGATAGCAGTAAAAGTAATAATCTTCATCTTGATACCTCCTTCATCTAGCTTAATTATATCATTAGTAGACAAATAAATAAACAAACAATTTATTAAATAATTAAGCTGACAATTAACTCATTTTTAAAGCTCATTTTTAAAGATTCTATATTTTTTGCGATATCTGATAAAGGTCGTCCGTTTAATCCCTGTATTACGGGCAACATCTACATCACTCATGCCTGCCTGATAAAGTTTAAAAGCATGTTGCAAGCGGGGATCGTCTTGGGTGTATTGGGGTTTGCGTCCATGATATTTGCCCTGCTGCTTGGCCAGAGAAATCCCTTGTTGTTGACGCTCAATGATCCGCTTACGCTCACTTTCAGCCTGGTACTTATACAGTTCAATAATGAGATTGGTCATGAGTTGACGTAAATTGGGGTCAGCAATCCCCGTCATGGACGGTAAATTCAACACATCTAGGGTGGCACCCTTATTTTGAATGGAGTTCATGATCTGAGTTAAATCCTGGTTGTTTCTGCCTAAGCGATCTAGTTCAGTGACCAGGACAATATCACCCTCACGAATATAGGCCAGCATTTTTTGCAGTTCTGGCCGATTAGTGTTAGCCCCACTTAATTTATCCGTAAATAATTTATCAACGTCTTTTAAAGCCGCTAACTGTCGATCTAAATGTTGCTCCTTGGAACTCACACGCGCATAACCGATTTTAGCCATTTCCAGTTCTCCTTTTGGACAGTTCTAATGAACATTTGTAATTCCTAGTATAGCACAGAATCAAAAAAGGCCACTAGGGTATAGCAGAGCGGACCACTTGAAACTTCTAACTCCACTAAAATCCGAGAAATGACCAAGAAAAATGACAACTCTTCGAATATTGTTACTTCAAATTAAAATCAAAAATGATTACCTTAAAAATTGAGGTTTTTTAATTAAAATAATATTATTTTATGCTGTGTTATCCGCAATTCTAAATCTGGATCATAGTGATATTTGATAGCTTTGTAGCAGTATGTAAATAAAATTATTATTCTGATAAAGGCAAGCAACGATTGACAATTCTGAGCGTTATTTTTCGAATCATGGCGTTTTTATATTACAATGATCCTAGAAAAAGTAAAGTTATGGAGGCGATTAGATGAGTGATTTGGATCAGACAAACAGCTATCGATACGTCATTGTTGGTGGCGGAGTGGTTGCTGGCTATGCCGTCAAGGGAATTCGACAGGAAGATTCAGAGGGTGAGATCTTAATTATTTCGCAAGAGGCGGATGTCCCATATGAACGACCGGCACTGAGTAAAAAACTATGGCTAGATGATGAATTTACTGAAGAGAACATTCAGATTGGTGCTGAAAATTATCCCAATGTGACTTTTAAGTTCAAGACAACGGTTACGGCTATTAATCGGCAAGATAAGGTCATTACATTGGACGATAGTGAGCAAATCAAGTATGAACAGCTATTGCTAGCAACTGGCGGAGAACCTAGACAAATCCAGGGACCTTCTGATCCACATGTGCTAGTCTTTAGACAGTGGTCAGATTATCGCAAGTTACGTAAATTTAGTGGTCCGAACAAGCGAGTTGTGATCATTGGTGGTGGATATGTTGGTACAGAGCTCGCATCGTCACTGACCCAAAATGAGACTGAAGTTACGATGATTTTTCCAGAAAAAGCGCTGGGTGAGGGTAAATTTCCTGAGCCTATTCGGACTGAGTATGAAGCCACGTTCAAACGCAATGGTGTCACACTGATGAGTGGTCAGTTTGTCCAATCATATCAACGCCAAGGTGACCACTTGACTCTATTGACAAAGGATGGTACGGTGATCGCAGCCGATACGATCATTGTTGGGTTAGGCGTTACGCCGCGGATTAGTTTAGCTGAAGACAGTTGTTTGGATTTAGCTGATGGTGGTGTGAAAGTTAATGAGTATCTCAATACTAGTGACCCAGCCATCTGGTCTGCTGGAGATATTGCCTCTTATCCAGATCACATCTTGGGTCGGCAACGGATTGAGCACGTGGACCATGCCCGACTTTCTGGTGAATTAGTTGGCCGTAATATGGCAGGTGCTCACATGAGCTATCAGCATACCCCATACTTCTATTCCATGATTTTTTATATTTCCTGGCAAGCAATCGGTAATATTGATCCTAAATTGCAATTGATTTTTGATCGGCGAACGCATGGATCGCTTGTCTATTTCATAGATACCGATAAGTTAGTTGGTGTTTTAGTTTGGAATGTTAAGGTGAATCTTGATGATGTTCGCGCATTGCTTGCGAACGCTCCAGCTACAGATGATCTGGTGGGCTCCATTCGAGAGAAGAAAGCTTAGTATCTGGATGAGATATCGGTGAATCATTGCGTCATCACTAATGTACTTTAGAACAAAATGGCCATCATTAACGATGGCTCAGTAGCAAATAAAAACTAGCCTTGAGTCATTTTAAAGTGCATGAAGTGCAACACAAAAGTTAGACAAAATTGAATATTTTTAAACTGCTAAGGCATGTTCCCTGTATTCGCAGGGAGTCATGCCTTTTGTTTTCGGCTGTTCGTCAAATCAAGTTGATGGCGGTTCAAGTTAACAGTTAGACCATAAATGGTCTAGCTGTTTTTTTATTTGGCTGATGAGCTTGCTCGAAGCCAAAACATTTGAATATTTATACATTCAGTAAAGTTGTTCCAACTACGATATCCATAGGCACTACTTTTTATCTTTTTTGTTCTTCCAATGATTCCCTCTAAAAATCCGTTGGAATATTTAAGCTTCAGTGCATTTAATACTTGTTTACGATATTTTCTTAATGATGTCATTGTTTGATCCATAGCGGTATTGAGTGGATGATAATTGAGTAGTATCTGATTCATTGTATCAGTATCGCCTGTTCTAATAGCCTTTAAAATATCTTGATATACTTCGTAGGACTTGGCGAAACCTTCGTCCAAATCTAAACACTTTGTGATTAAATTTAGATCCGTTTCATAATAACCAACACTGTACTGATACTTAGGGTTTATCTTTTCGATGGAATCGAATGATTCCAAGAATTTTTTCCAATCTCTCTTCATGAACAAGTATTCTTTATTTCTTTTAGGCATTCGTTTCATTACCTGTATTCTAGTTGAATTGAGAGAACGATTCATCATCTGAACGATATGAAATCTATCAACAACGACTTTGGCCTTTGGAAACAACTTTGGTACTAAATTAATGTATCCGGCATTTAAATCCAAAGAAATAGTTTTTACCTGTCTTCTGACTTTCAAAGGAAATCGACTGAAGTATTTACTGATTTGATATGAAGTTCTTCTGGGCAAGATATCACCCGTACGATGATTATCGCTATCTAACCAAATAAAGCTCATTTTGTCAGTAGACATAAATTCATCAAATGCCATGTGCTTAGGAAGATGTTCAGGAAGTGATTTCTTGTGCATCTTGGCTTCTTCATCGATGATACGTTGAACGGTCTTATCGGAGACGTTAAAACGTCTGCCGATATCCTTCAATGATGTATTAAAAGCAGTTTCTGATAAGATCATTTGTCTAACAGGTTGTGCGATTTGACAATATTCCCAAACATAACTAGTTTTGGCTACAAAGATAGAGTTACAAGATTTACATTTATACTTTTGACGTTTCAGACTTATATACGTTGGACGTAATGATAATGATGGAACGACTATCATATTTTTATTAAATCCATTCTTAACTAAGTGGCCTGCAAGGCCACAGTTAAGACAACGGTCAATCTGTTTAGTTAGCATTGCAAAATAGACTAAGGACTTGATGCCATTAACTAACATAAATTTTGGGTCTTCAGTAAAGATAATATTCTCATCTTTCATTTCAAGAGCGTTTCGTATAGACTTATTACTTAGGGACATCATTCAAATTCCTTTCATTGTGAAGCTGTAGAGGGTAGAACATCTAAAGGTATGGATGGTGTCTTTTTGATGTTCTAAAATAGTTTTATTAATAAATGGTATACAAAAATAGAGTTGATGGCAAAATGCCTATCAACTCTATTTATCGTACAGCCGTTTTTTTGTGAGAGCGTAAAATATCTTGTGTAAATGCATAAAAGATTTCTGAATTGTATAGAAATAGGGAATGCCTTCCCTTATGATATTTAGTAACCACAGAAAACATCACAGGAGGCATTCCCCATGAATGAACTTACCACAGAAATTATCGCTGCACTAGCCCAAAAGCAAGATTTGGACGAAGTTTTTCGTCACCACCTCGAAATTGCGATTAACCAGCTGCTTCAAACCGAATTGGCAGAGTTTTTGGGTTACGAACGCTACTCATACGCTGGGATTAACACTGGTAATAACCGCAACGGCAGTTATGAGCGCTCGTTTGATACGAAGTACGGCCAACTTAACTTAACCATTCCTCGAGATCGCAATGGCCGGTTTGAAAATCATACCTTGCCAGCCTACGGTCGGCACAGTGATAATTTAGAAACAACGGTCATTCAGTTGTATACCAAGGAAATTACCACTGCTGAAATTGCCGAACTCATTGAGAAAATGTACGGTGCTCACTACTCCAAAGCCACGGTTTCCAACATGACTAAAGCCGTCAATGAACAGGTTCAAGCTTTCCAGCAACGTCGACTGGCTTCACAATATGTGGCCATCTTCTTAGATGCCACTTACTTGCAGTTAAAGCGGGATACCGTTCAAAAAGAAGCCGTTCATATTGCGATTGGCATTCGTCCAGATGGTACGAAAGAAGTGCTGAACTACCAAGTGGCGCCAACGGAATCGACTGGAATCTGGACTGAACTGCTGGGAACCTTGATCAAGCAGGGCGTTAAAGATGTGCTGTTGTTTGTGGCCGATGGGTTAGTTGGTTTGGATGAAGGCTTGAATCGGCATTTCCCTAAAGCCAAACGACAACGTTGCCTGGTTCATGTTGGGCGGAATCTGATGAACAAAGTTCGCGTAAAAGACCGCAAGGCCGTGATCAGTGACTTTAAACAAGTTCATCGGGCCGCCAACCGTGAAGCAGCCGAACTGAAACTGAATGAGTTCGCCAACAACTGGCATCAGACCTATCCCAAATTAATCAAAGATCTGCTTAAAATGCCGAATTTACTCACTTTCATGGACTTTCCACCAGCTATCCGGCAATCACTATACTCCACTAACCTGATTGAGAACTTTAATAAGCATCTCAAGCGCACCACCCACCACAAAGAACAATTTCCAACGGAAGATTCACTGGATCGCTTCCTGGTTTCTCAGTTTAATGTTTATAACGAGAAGTCTCTGAAGCGGATCCACCGAGGGTTCAAAGGACTCCAGGACATCTTGGAAGCATCATTTATTTAAGTTAGATACATATTATATGTACGAAGGCATTTCATTTACACAAGATTCTTGACGCTACCTTTCAATGGAACTGGTGGTCAAAATCGCATTGTAGTTGCCATGCCCCAAGCTGGTTTTACGCGGGCCTTTTTGTAAAATATATTGAACAACTTGGTTAATATGTTCATCGGTCTCAAAGTCAGCCGGAGTTAAATACGTTTCTTCCAAGTCCTTGACTGACATCGCTTGAATCTTGGCTTGAATTTTTGCTTCATCAGCTGTACTCAGCAGGCGGCCTTGCTTATCGCGACGTGCTTTGACGCGCTGGGTTTCTTTCTCGAGGGCCCGGGTTATTAACGTATCTTTGCCAATTGTTGTTACATGTTCGACGTTAAACGGTAACACGGCTTGGTCCTCTAAGGCATCTCGCAAGTTATAAACGTGACAGACTTTACCAAATAGCTCCTCAGTCGTGACCGCTAGATCACCCTTGAGCTGTTTCTTATTTTCATTAAAGATGGGGGTGCCGGTGTAACCATACCAATTACTATTGACAAACGCTGCCCGAATTTCCTTTTGCATCTTACCAAATTGCGACCGGTGGGCTTCATCAACAAAGAAGATCACCCGTTGCTTTAAAGTCTTACTAAAGCGGGATTGCTTACCGGTTGCCAGCTGGGCTTGCGTTTTTTTGACCGCCCGATGGAGCTTTTGAATCGAGGTGACCAAGACCTTACCGTCATTTTGTTGCAACTTACGCATTAAATCACCGGTATTTTGGGCTTCGTTAATGGCAATATCGTCATTGGCAGCATAGGCACTAAAGTTGCTAGTTGTCTGTTCATCTAAATCCCGCCGGTCAACTAAAAAGATGACCTTATCGACACCAGGATCTTGCGCAGCTAATTTAGCGGTTTTATATGAGGTGAGTGTTTTACCAGAACCCGTGGTATGCCAAACAAAGCCATCTTGATGGTCATGAATTCGGTGCATCACGGCTTCAATCGCATAAATCTGATAAGGCCGTAAGAGAATTAAGCTCTGACGTTCTTGGTCGATGACCGTATATTCACTGACCATTTTGTGGGCCATGGGAATATTAAGGACTTGGCGCGTAAACGCTAAGCCGTTTTCCACGGGGTGATTATCCCGCGTTCGCCAATTGAACAAAAAGGCTTTATTGAAATGATCCGGTTCGGCATTCGCAAAATACGCCGTACTATCCGGCGTCATAATCACAAACATTTGCAACAGCGAGTAAATTCCCGTATATTTACCTTCCTGTGCGTATTTTTCAATTTGATTAAAAGCCTGGTTAAGTTCGACCGTGGCTTTTTTTAGTTCCAATTGAATTAAGGGTAACCCATTAATTAATAAGGTTACGTCAAAACGGCGATCAGGATCGACATCTTGAGTACCAGCTAACCGTGGTCGCACTGCTTGCCGTACCACTTCATAACTAGATTTACCGCCAGCAACGTCCGCTTTCCAAAACAACTCGAGCGTCACCGTGCCCAGCTTAGCATCATCACGTTCAACTTCAACTTTGCCAATGCCATTTTCGGCGGCTAGTAACTTAGCTGCTTCGTAAGGTGTCCGGACCTCAATCGCCCGTTTAACCTGATTAAATTCGGTATCAGTTAAAGGGTGTCCCTGCAATTTAGCATAATTATTGTTATTTAATTTATCACGAAAATTAGCCCATAATTGATCCGGCGTCGCACCATACAGGTCTTTGCGTTCCACCCATTGATTGCTTCCAGTCGTTAAGGTTTTAACAACTTCTTTTTCAAATGACAGTTCCAACATAAAAACATTCCTTCCCCCACCTTTAAATTACTCACTAGTTTATTATACGCGAACAGATTAGCGTTTAGGCTTCATAATTTAATATAGCTAGGATACAAATAAAGCCAAATAGACAAGCATCAAAAAAACGGAAGGTTAATTATTAAGAAGCTGTCCAAGATCTATGATTTTTGATATACTTCTATGTAAAAAGCGAGTTTAAGCTATGAAAAATTATCCCAGCAATACTACTCGGCAACAATTTGAATTAATTCGACCAGCTTTAGAAAATTTTCGTAAGCGAACTAAGCCTCGAAAATATGACCTCTACGAGGTCTTCTGTGCGGTCCTATATGTCTTGAAAACCGGTTGCCAATGGCGTCAAGTCCCCGGTGATTTCCCAGAATGGCGGTCAGTTTACAACTATTACAAAATTTGGTCAACTAAAGCTGAGCCTACGGCTGATTCTTTATTGGAACAAGTTTTAAAAAAATTGTCATTGCTCGGCGAACTTACCAAGGACGTTCAGCTTTAACTTCCTTTATTATCGTTGACGCTCAGAGCGTCAAAAACACCGCTACTGCTGAAAACAAAGGTTACGACGCTGGTAAGAAAATCTCGGGGATTAAGCGCCATCTGGCAGTTGATATCAATGGCTTTCCGCAGGCCATTCACATGACGCGAGCGAACGTCTCTGATCGAGACGGGGCCAGTGCAATGATCGCTTTACATGCCATGCATTTACGCCAGGTTCAAAATGTCTTAGTTGATGGTGGTTATTCAGGCGTTAATTTTCAGCTCGATGTAGCCAGTAATTTAAACGCAACCGTGCAGGTTGCGAAGCGCAATGAGTTGCATCGATTCGAAGTCATGCCCCAACGTTGGGTAGTCGAACGATCTTTTAGTTGGCTAGAGAATTGTCGGCGACTTTGGAAAAATTGTGAGCGTCAATTAACCACCAGTCTGCAAATGGTCGTTTTAGCGTTTTTAGCACTATTACTTAAGAGATTTTAGACAGCTTCTTAGAAATTGCTTTTAGTTTAAAACTTTCGTTGATAAAGAAATTGCAAATTGAATCTGGTTTTGTTGAGACGCGTTTACCAGTCTGGCGTTTGATCCCAGCAAGTAAATAGAACTTCTGGTGATGTCTGACTACTTTGCCAACATAGACGATTCGAGTTTGCTTTGCCTCGCGTTTTGTTAATGCTTTATCTGCGATATTGATTAGCTTGGTTTGAGTTTGGGGTGCTAATTGTTGGTTAGACTGAGTGTCGGAATTTGTTTTACTTGCGAGTACAGTTAGGGTACCTGCGATGATTAACAGGGCAATTGCCCAGATTGAAAATATCAGCTTTTTCATTATTGACTCTCCAAAAAATAATAGACCCTTAGTTTATTATTTTGGGTCTAAACTTTCTGGTATTGGTGAAAGCCAATGCCAGTTTTTTATTGTCTTCTTTTGGGCATACAAAAAGGACCTCACAGTCCAATGTTATGATTTAAGCAACCAAACCAAATCGTACAAAGGAGATACTGTGATGCCCCAATTAAATTCTATCTTAAATCTTCTAAATATAACAGACACAAATATCGATATCTTAAATTCAAATGACAAAGTGATATTCCGTGGCAGTCAAAAGCTCCATATCAAGGTCATCGAAGGAAGATTATCGTATCGCTTGAAGAAATGTCCTAATTGCGGGTTCGATTGCTTGATCAAGAACGGAGCTAGAGAAACCAATGTCCGCTTAGGCAGCCTCAACGGTTCCGAATATCATTTGAAACTCTGGAAGCAGCGCTATTTGTGTAGATCATGTAAAACGACTTGTGGAGCACATACTAACCTGGTAGAAAAGAATCAATCAATGTCTCGTCAAATAGATCAACTGATCATACTTTTGGCAAAACAATCCTTTACCTTCAAATCCATCGCTATGATGCTGGGGATATCTGCTAGCACAGTCGCCAGAAAGATATATGGCAGACTTCAATTACCTAAAAGAGCACGTTTACTACCAAAGAATATCTGCATCGATGAGTTCAGGTCTGCCAATCATTTGTTTTCTTTTATAGCTTGCGATGCAGACTCTCACCAAATGATCACCCTTTTGCCCAATCGTCTTTCGATGAAGATAATCGAACACTTTAAAAGAGAGTATTCATTATCTGAGAGACAACAAGTCGAATCAGTCTCGATAGACCTGAATGCCAATTATCAAGGTGTCATAAGAAGATTATTCCCAAACGCAAAGATAATCGTTGATAGATTCCATATCGTTCAACTGGTCGGAAGAGCGCTGGATAAAGCACGTTTGTCTGTACTGAATAGTCTCAGTGACAAAAAGTCTCGTGAATACAAAGCTCTTAAAAGCCAATGGCGGATGTTCCACTTATTTGATGATGAATTGGATCAAGCCAACATTAGATATATCTTTGGTATCAACGAGTATATGACTCAACAGAATCTTGTAGACATTGGTCTTGATGCCGATCCAGTATTCAAAGATGTATACCAGACTTACCAGAACGTTCTACGTTCAATAAAATCTAAGGACCCTGAATTGCTTAAGCAAACATTGCAAGAATATAAAAACAATGGGAGCTCAATGGATACTGCTATAACCACTTTTAAGAACAACTACAAATATCTAGTCAACAGCTGCGAATTGCCATATTCCAATGGTCCTCTTGAAGGATTGATTGGAAAGATCAAAAAGCTTAAACATAACTGCTATGGGTTCCGGAATCTCCATAACTTCTTTGTGAGGATCAGACTTATCATCGCATAAAAAAACCACACCATAAATGGTGTGGTAAATGCTCTAAAAAGTCTCACCAATACGATTTGACTTAGAGCCATTATTTTTTGGTGGTTTTCGCAAGTCATCAAAAAGCTCACAGAACAGCCCCGTTTAGGCGTGCTCTGTGAGCTTTTCGATTAATAAGTTGTTGCTTCCAATAAGGCTGGTGATTGTGGTTCTTCTTGTTTAAGAACAACCACCTGACTGTTAATCTTTAAGGCACGAGAGATAATTCGGTTGATGTCATTGTATAGGTGGTCATCGACGCTATTGGATAGGTTACCAACGTTAACAATCAGCTTGTTTAGTTGGTTTGTATCAATTGCTTGGTCAATTTCAGCTGTGTCAGTTAATACCCGCTTGTTATTAATGGCAGCAACATCGTCAGTGATTGTTTCAACCTCTTGTTCACTGATTTCGTTGCTAGTGGTCTTTTCAATTTGGGCATTTGTTAAGTCCGTTGGGGATTTGCTAATTTGAATTTCAGATAGAGACAGCTTTTCTGAAATTCGTTTGAATAATGCCAGATTTTTAGGTAATCCCATTAAGACGATTGGAACAGTTAAGTCAATAGTTTCAACCAGATACTTATTGATTTCGCGGTAGTAACGCTCTAAATCAATCTGTTTTTCCTTGCTTGTTTCATTGTGGCCATGGAAAGTTGTTGAACCACCTTGACCAGTAAAGTTAAGTTCACCACCACGTTTTTCTGATCCTAATGTTTCCACTAGGTCGGTTGGGGCGTCTGCATCTAATTTCACGGGTGCAACTGTTTTATCAACAATTTTGAATAGTCTGAATGATGTTCCCTCTAACGCTAACAAGTAATACATCTTGTTTGGTTGCTCACGTAAAATAGATAGTAAGTCGGGAGATTTGCTAATTGTTAACTTTACTTCGTCAACAGTTGTCCGTGGTAAAACGAACAACTCTAAAGTATTACCTTGAATGAATAACGTTATCCCTTGGTATGGTAGGTTCTGATCAATCAAGTTGTCTACCTGACGTTCAAGCTCTTTATAGTTTAATTCAGGGTGTTCCATAGAATATTTTTTAATTTCTGTAAGCGCACTCTTTAAGTGCAGACGCTCATCTTGTTGGTATTTTAATTTATTTAAATTAATACTCAAGGTGAGTACATCTTCATTCGGAGTCAGTGTCTTCAGCAAATTTTTCAGTGTAATTAGTTTTGTCATTTATGTCACGCTCCCTTTGTTTGTATAACTTTATTATAACAAAAAAGTGAGTAGGGAGGGTCAAATGAGTCTGATGCCTACCGTAGCAACTTTCCATTAAGCACCTTGATTTGATTCGAAACGTTTATTTAGCTTCCGCTCGCTATATTCCATTAAGGATGTGGGGTCAATGTCGTATTGACTACAAATTATCAGTACTTGGTCAATGACGTCTGCAAGTTCTTCGTTTAAGTTATCAAACTTTTCATAGGTTGATAGCTTGCGCTCACCTGGATGATCGCGACCGAATTCAATTGAACGGATTGCTCTTGACAGTTCACCAACCTCTTCGGTCAAATAATTTAGCCTAACTGGAGGAGTGTACTTATACCAATCTCGTTGTTTGTAAAAGTCTACTAACCAATTTTCATGATCTTTTAAATTCATCCACAATTCCTCCGTGATATTATTATCGTAGTGCTTTTAATTATATGATTGTGGATTGAAGTCAATATTTGAGACAGATTTTAAGAGACATTCAGAACCGCGTTTACCTTCCACAGCTCAAATAAATCATTAATCGCGATTAATAACTTATTTGAACCCTGGAAAGCATTAAATCAGGCGGCCATTTGGCTCGTAAGTGTTGCAATTTCAACTTGTAAGGGGGTCTGGTAGCCCAGTGAACTATGAATTCTCTTCCTATTTTAGAAAGCATGCACATATTCAAAAAGGACGGCAGCGGCAGTTTCATAATCTTCAAAGACCGGCACTGGATAAACACATTCCTTTTTGAGGGAAGCGTGAAAGGATTCCATTGGCGCATTATCATACGGACAACCCTTACGGCTGTATGAGTGGCGGATATGTAGTTCAGTTAAACGTTGATTGTAATCATCGCTGGTATACTGTGATCCTAAATCCGTATGGATAATCAGGTCCCCAGTAATGGTTCGATTTTTAACCGCGCTTTCAAGGGTCTTTAAGACTAAATCAGTAGCCATCTTTTTTGAGAACGAATAGCCGATAATCCGTCGTGAGTGCAGGTCCATGATGGTTGATAAGTAACACCAGCCATTACGCTTCGTTTGAATATAGGTCATATCAGCGGTCCATTTTTGATTTAAACAAGTGGTTGAGAAATCCTGCTTAAGCAAGTTGGGACGCTGTTCAACCTTGGTTTTGGAAGCCGAAGCCGCTTTCCACTTATTGACGGTAACGGAGTGGATATCCAGTTCCTTCATGAGCCGGGAAATCCGTCGTGGACTGCACCAAAGCTGCAGTGGTTGAAGTTCCAGATTCAATTCATGGTGGATCTTCATAACACCGTATCGCTGCTTAAATTCCGCAAAGATCCGCAGAATCCGTTGTTTCAAGTCTGCATCTTCGGCCCGGCGTTTTGAAGGTTTGGGGGATCGATAACGATAATACTGAGCTCTGGAAACACCGAGGATTCGGCACATCTTGGTTACCTGGTGGTGATGGCTTTCTTGGTGAATGTAATCAAAGATATTGGTTACTTCTGCGCAAGGAAGCCCAGGGCTTTTTTTAGGATTTCGTTCTCCTCAGACAGGGAAGCCAGCCGCTTTTCCATCGCTTTAATTTCGTCTGGCGATTTACCGGATTGAGTTTTGGCTTGGCCCTGGATCCACTTATGAACTGTTGAATAGCCAATGCCATATTCTCTGGCCAGTTGGGCAGCTGATTCGCCTTGCTTATATAGTTTGATGATGTTTTGTTTGAATTCTTTGTCGTAACGAGTTGGCATGTAAAAATTCCTTCCTTTTGAGAGACGATTTATTCATTATACCCTCTCTTAAAAGTTGTCTCAGGAATCAGCTTACATCCAACCGAAAATATCAATCTTTTTTGTTGCGAAAAGTGTACCACCCAATAAGACACCGCTCACAATGAGGGTACTAGCGATCATAAATTTAAAAACAGCTTTTAATGCATCCATAGTTACTCACCTGCTTTCTAGGATCGTTTAACAACAAAGGAAACAATCAGAACTAAAATAACGGCACCGATAATTGACGGAATAAGTGCCATTCCGGCCAAACTCGGTCCCCAAGACCCCAGTAGTGCTTGACCGATGGCTGATCCAATTAAGCCAGCTACAATATTAGCGATCCAACCCATCGATTGGCCGTTGTTCGTAATTGCGCCCGCCAAGGCACCGATGACGGAGCCAACAATAATTGCCCAAATAAAGCCCATGATAAATTCCTCCTAACGTGATGATGGTTATTTGTTACTGACCTAAGTTCAAGTATCAATGAAATGACTGGACACTGACAAGCTGGATATAGTTAAAAGGTAGATTGCAAATTTAATCCGAATTTTTTGACAAATTGGTCAGCATGACCTGATAAGGTGTTTGCCAGTCAAGTATTTTAAGCGGTCGCTGGTTAATTTGGAGTAACGTCGTCGTTAAATCTTGAGCACTAATGTGCTCAAAATAAGTCCCTTTAGGATAAAAAATAGCGTAAATTCCGATTAAAGCGTTCATTACTGCCGCGCTCAGCTGGCGTATAAGCATGGCAGTAATAGGTCTTAATACCGTATTGTGCTTCAAGTGATACTAGACCGCTAAACTCAGTGCCACGGTCCACCGTAAAACTATGCACCGGGCCATTAAAAGTTGCTAGAAACTTAGTTAGGGCTTCATTAACAGTTACTGCTGTCCGGCTTTTTAATCGGTAGGCCCAAAGGAAACGTGATTTGCGATCGATTAAGGTTAATAAAACTGCCTTACTATGCCCACGGGGGCCAACAATTGTATCTAATTCAAAATCACCGATGCGATTACGTCGATTAACCACGATGGGTCGCTGTTCAATTGACCGTCCTAATGATTGATTATATTTAGAACGTTGGTGGCTCTACGTCAACTGGTGTTGAAGAATAAATTTATGGTTCTGTTGCAAAGTTTTCCCAAAAATCTATTTTAGTGTAAAATTGAGAAAAAAGACAGAGAGGACAGAGTAATGAATCATTTTAAAGGCAAACAATTCAAAAAAGACGTCATTATTGTCGCTGTTGGTTACTGGTTACTACCTGCGTTACAATCTAAGCTATCGTGAAGTTCAGGAATTGTTATATGATCGTGGAATAAATGTTTGTCATACTACGATTTATCGTTGGGTGCAAGAGTACAGCAAAGTCCTCTATTATCTTTGGAAGAAGAAAAATAGACAATCCTTCTATTCATGGAAAATGGACGAAACCTATATCAAAATTAAGGGACGTTGGCATTATCTTTATCGTGCAATTGATGCGGACGGCTTAACCTTAGATATCTGGTTACGAAAGAAACGGGATACGCAAGCAGCCTATGCTTTCTTAAAACGACTCCATAAACAGTTTGGTGAGCCGAAAGCAATTGTGACTGATAAAGCACCTTCTCTTGGCTCCGCCTTTAGAAAGTTACAGAGTGTGGGTTTATATACTAAGACAGAGCACCGAACTGTGAAGTATCTTAACAATTTAATAGAACAAGACCATCGACCTATTAAACGACGGAATAAATTTTATCAAAGTCTCCGTACAGCCTCTTCCACGATTAAGGGCATGGAGACCATTCGAGGAATATATAAAAAGAACCGAAGAAATGGAACGCACTTCGGCTTTTCGGTGTCTACTGAAATCAAGGTATTAATGGGAATACCAGCCTAAGATATTTGGAGTTCAGAGAGGTCGCGTTTGATTTTCAAACTTCGCAACAGAACCGATTATTTTATCATAAAATGAATGAACGTGAAAAAATCTGTATTTTTATGAAAATTATTATCAAATTGGATTAAAGGAAAGTTGAGGTCATATGGAAAATCAGCAACTTGCCCGTAAACTAAAACGCCGTCACGTGCAGATGATTGCGCTTGGTGGCGCGATTGGAACCGGGCTCTTTTTAGGATCCGGTTCAGCAATCAAACAGGCGGGACCGTCGATCTTGTTGGCTTATGCCATTGGCGGTTTCTTCTGTTACTTGATGATGCGAGCACTGGGCGAGCTATTATTGTCGGATACGCGCTTACATTCGTTTCTAGAATTCATTAATCGATATTTAGGTAAACGTTTCGAGTTTGCCATTGGGTGGACCTATTGGCTCTGCTGGATCAGTTTAGCTATGGCTGACTTGACTGCGAGTGGTATCTACATTCGTTACTGGTTTCCGTGGATCCCGCAGTGGGTGACACCCTTAATAATTATTTTGATTTTATTAGTATTCAATATGCTCTCCGTCAGTGCGTTTGGCGAACTAGAATATTGGTTTTCGATGATTAAAGTGGTGGCTATCATTGCTTTGATCGTGACGGGGGCTATCTTGATTGGTTCATCGGCCCATGTCGGTGGGCAAACGGTCTCGGTGACAAATTTGGTCAGTCACGGAGGCTTCTTCCCAACAGGTGTCCAGGGCTTCTTGATGTCGTTTTCGCTCGTTATCTTTGCGTTTACGGGCATCGAAATGGTTGGAATTACAGCTGGGGAAGCCGAAAACCCAGAAAAAGAATTACCACGGGCCATCAATAGCTTACCTATTCGAATCTCATTCTTCTACGTGGGCGCTTTATTCGTGATCATGGCAATTTATCCTTGGGATCAGATCACGACCAGTCAGTCACCCTTTGTGCAAGTTTTCAGCGACGTTGGGATCAAAGCCGCGGCCAGCATTATCAACTTCGTGGTTCTGACCGCGGCGCTCTCGGCTTGTAATAGTGCCATCTTCAGTACGAGTCGAACACTATTTACACTTGCGCACGGTGACAACGCGCCGAAATGGATGGGAAAGGTCAATCGTTACAACGTTCCCGCCCGCTCATTGTTATTCTCATCATTGATCTTACTGGTGATCGTGGCGTTGAATTACGTGATTCCAAGTACCGTCTTCACGTTGATCTCTAACGTGGCAACGACCAACTTCATCATTGTTTGGTGTGCCTTGTTGGTGTGCCATTACGTTTACAAACGAACCACTGACAGTACGCATAATCCGTTTAAACTGCCACTGTTCCCTGTTTCCAACATCGCGACCTTGGCCTTCTTTATCGCGGTGACGTTCGTCTTGTGCTTTGATCAAGTTAACCGTTGGGCAGTCATCGGTTCAGTCGTTTGGTTCGTCATTTTATTAGTCATCGAACGAAGTATGCATCGCACCGTTTAAAAACGATAATTGTAATCACCGGTCATCAGTCTTGGTAAACCCAATTAGTTTACCAGCTAATGGCCGGCGATTTTTGTTTGACTAAACCAATCTAGCCAATAGGGTATACCCTAATGGCCAGATACAGTTTACAGAGAATGGTCTGAAAAACAGTTAGACCAGTAAAACCCCTGAGTTTGGACTTACTCCAACTCAGGGGTTCACTTTACTTATTCATCTAATAAATCTTTTTGTTTGGTGCTCAATCACTACTTATTTGATTAACACCATGTAGCTGGATCAAGGAAAAATTAATTTTTCAATTCATATTAAAACTCTATATAGATGAAGAAAATTCAGATGTGTATTTATTTTCACGTTCTTTAAACGCTTCTTTTCCACCTTCAAGAATTTCTATAACATGTTCTCGAATGCCTTTCGACTCCAATAATGTTTTAGAGTTTGGTTTTGAAAATGTGTTTTCGAGAGGGCCGTTAATATAATTAAATTGAACATTGTTTTTATTTGGTGTTTTTGATGAATTTTGATTGGCTACAATAACGTTTTCTGCATCTGAACCAACAACGACGTTTGGATTATGTGTCACTAAAATAATCTGACGTTCTTTCTTTTTTGATTTTAAGTATCTCGTCAAATCTTGATATATTGATCGATTATCTAAACTATCTTCAGGCTGGTCAATAATGACCGGCTTTTTATCCTGGCTAAATTCCAAAATCAAAGTCAAAATAACGAATGCTTTTTTCCCTTGAGACATTTGAGAAAAGTCATCATTATCATATTTAAGAATGTAGTTTAAATTTGTCCATTTTTTTGATAAAACATCTTTTACTAAAGTATCAGCGTCCCCACCGGTATTAAAGCTCAAATGTCTTTCTTGAAAAATAGTTTTTATTAGAGTGTCGCGACATTCATTAAATTCGCTAATAAACCTATCGTTTTCAGCATTTCTCCCCCGAAGATAGTGAATGTTGTCTTCAAAGGGAATATTTGAAAAGTCTATTGCAATTTCAATCTTACCGCCAGCTGGTTTTGCTTTAAAAGTTTGTTTTAGATCATCTTGATATTTTTTGAAATTTTCATAAGTATGAAGTATTTGATTTTGCTTTTCTATTTTTCTAGAGTTAATGTTTTCTTTTTCAGATTCAAATCTTTTAAATTCTACTAGTTTTTCAGATTCAAACTTCTGACTTTTAGATAAACTTTTTAATTCTTGATTATTTTTTAAACTTTTCTGACCGTTTACATAGTCAGGAGATGTAAGAACTTTATTAATGGCTTCTTGAAAAGAATTCAAACGATTATTTTGTTCTGTTTCAATAGATAGCAATTTTTCCTGCCATTTCTGATTTGCTTCCTGTTCCAAAGTACACAAAAAATCAGTTAATCGTTTTTTATAATCAGAATCATTGGTCCCCAAAAGGGGTGACTGTAATTTAATTTTTTTTGCCTTTATAGATGCTAGATCTTGCAAATTTAATTCTGTTAGTCGCTTCTTGTCTGTCAGTTTTTTTAAATTATCATCGGCTTGCTGATATTTTTTTTGGCTTTCAACACTAAAATCAACTTTATCAGATTGTTCTTTTATAGATTCATTTATGCTTTCTAATTGCTTTTTTATCCCTGATTCATCACCTTCTGGTAATTTTAAATTAGTTAGTCGCTGATTTAGTGTTTCCAGTTCTTCAATCAATTGACGAATTTTCGAGTTATTTTCTTGTATGTTTTTCTCATAATTAATTATTTTTTCATAATTACATTCATCTGTCTCCACGGTTGAACGAATTAGTTTGTTTCTAGCTAGATCATTTTCAGCTAGTGTAATCATATAATCTTGTGGAATAAACTCGACTTGTCGATCATTATTTGGTTCACTATCACCCTGCCAATATACCTTAAAGTCAGCATCGTTAAAAGTATGCATATTATAGGTACTTTTATTTTCATTTGAAGTGAACACTTCATTCCCCAGGGACTTTGCGATGGAATTAGTTAGTGTTGATTTTCCATTCGAACGGCCACCAATAATTGTATTCAAGTTAGAGTTAAAATATACACTGGTTGTTTCAGGACCAGTGGGGGAATTGCTTTTTTGTTTAAATTCAACATGATCAATAACAAGATATGAACTCTTAGATTCTGGTTTTTCTAGAGAGAGCGAGACTCTACTTTCAGGTTCAAAAATAATTTGTCTTAATCCTTCGAAAGTTATATCAGATTTTATCCATGAATATTCATCACCGATACCGTTAGTTTCTCCACCCTTTTCAAGCCTATGAGCATCACTTGCCTTAATAACAGGTTTATCTATAGCACAGTCGTATCTTGTATTTTTCTGATAAGTATCACCCTTCTTTTGGCGATTAAGATAATAATCTGTAGATTGAACATCTCCAAAAAGAAAATCAGCAAGCTTATCTAATTCATCAGATAATGGGCCATTTCTCAGGGCCCCTTTGGATCTGTAATCCCCCCCGGCATCTTGGATACTTGGTCTGATTCCGCCATGTCCCCCTGCTGCAAACACCAGTAAATAAGGCTTATCGCTACCAAATTGTGATTTTAAATTATCTTGGATGTTTTTCAGATCAATGGTTGCACTCTGATAGTCGTGTTCATTTTGTAAGTCAGATATTTTTTTAAATGTACCATTCGCATTTGTTTGAGTTAGATTAAGTGATGAAATGAAGTCCTTAACTTGAGATTCGTCAATGTTATTATCAAAAATCAAATGTGCATTTACATGGCCAGCTGGTTCATTACTTACGTTTTCATTCAGTCTAAATTCAACATTGACAAAAAAAGCTTTGTTGGAATTGGGATATTTATCTTTAAATTCTTTAATTATTTCAAACTGATTATCAACCGTAAAATAATCAGTAATCCCAAAAACAGAAATATCCGAGCTTTCAATTTTTTTTAAATAAGTATTAACGTCACAGCCAAATTGTTTATTCATATTTGTATTGAAGGTGTGTAAATGTAAATCCCATTTTCGCCACTCAGAACCCCTATTAATAGCTTTCCTCATCGAAATATTGCTCCTTGATTTTTAATTACACTTTGTACGAGTATATATTCTGTCTTCCATTATAGCGCGTATTTTAATTTCACTAAAATAAACTTGAAATGTTGAGTTTAAAACAGGCGAAGAAATTATGAGGTTACTAGACTTAGATAGGGCGACAAATTTAAGAAGTATGGATAGCAGATATGAACATGTAACCTAAAGTAATGTAGCGTGTTAATATTTGCCAATTATTTTCTATGCTTTTTGAGGTTGCGAACACTATCAGTAATAGTTAGGATTCATTCTTTCACATCATTATGGTTTAAATGAGGTTATTCCCAACTAGTTTTTAATTTGGAGCTTTCTAATTTAGTCTTAATCAAGAACAGTAAATATCACTGTCTTCACGTATAATAGATGCGTAGATCTAAATAGGGGAGATTCTTTTATGTTGGAACTGTCATTTGAAAAAGAAGTTGTTAAAACCTTAACGACTGGAAGCAATCAATGGGTGGAACGAAAAGACCTATATGGTGCGACGCCGGATCAATTATGGGCTAATTTTCGTGACAAATTAAATAACAATAACTATGCTAAATTACAGGGACACCCCCTGACCGATACCGAATTTAATCAAGTTAAACGGGCGATTGAGGTCCGGACGCCTTACGAAGCGGCTAAATTACTAGCCGCTGAAAACGGGATTGGCAAAGTGGAAGTTGAACGTGATGATGCTAAGCTAGGCACGGTGACGCTTGAGTTGTTTTGGAAAGCGGACGTCGCTGGCGGTAAATCTAGTTATGAAGTGGTGCGACAAGCAGTGCGACCACGGTTAGCTGGTACTCAAGATGTCGATCCTGATCGCCGTTTTGACGTAACCCTATTGATTAATGGGTTACCCTTAATTCAATTGGAATTAAAAAAAGCCACGGTCGAACTTAACCAGGCTTTTAATCAAATTGAAAAGTATGCGCAGGAAGGTAAATATACGGGGATTTACTCGCTGTTGCAAATGTTTGTGATTATGACGCCGGATAGTACGGCGTATTTTGCGAATGCCGAACCGGATCATTTCAATAAAGCCTTTTTGTTCAATTGGCGAACGCGGGATAATCACCTCGTGGAAAACGGCTTAGCGTTTACGCGCCAAGTCCTTAATATTCCCATGGCCCACAAAATGGTCAGTGAATATACGGTCATCGACCAAGAACGTCAGAGCTTAATTCTCTTACGGCCTTATCAGATTTATGCGATTGAAGCCGTGATGCACCGGATTCATGACCATCAAGATGGCTTTGTTTGGCATACCACGGGTTCTGGTAAAACACTCACCTCATATAAAACCGCTAAATTAGCGGCGCAAGATCCCGGTGTCGATAAGGTCATCTTCTTAGTTGACCGGCGGGATTTAGACGAACAGACAACCAGCAACTTTAGTGCCTATGCTGCCAATGACGATATTGCCATTAACGAAGCCCAAAATACCGGTGATTTAATGCGTAAGTTGCAACAAAATGACGGTAAGGTCTTGGTCACCTCGATTCAAAAACTTCATCGGGCGGTCAAAAAAACGCAAGCCCAGCTGGCAACCGGTAAGCAATCCCGCTTTAGTAAAACTTTAAAGCAACGGGTGATCTTCTTTGTTGACGAAGCCCACCGGTCGCAGTTTGGTAAGATGCAAAAGGAAATTCGGGCAGCGTTTATCAATAGTAACTGGTATGGTTACACTGGCACCCCCATTTTTAATGAAAATAAGAAACAGCTCAAAGGTGATCTAGCAGTTACGACGGAGGAGCTATTTGGTAAAGTCTGTCATGTTTATAACTTGCGAGACGCCTTAGAGGACCAAGCCGTGTTACCGTTTAATGTGGAACACGTGACAACGATTGGTAAAGACGCTTTAATAACCCGGGCCCGCGAGAAAGAAACACAGCGCGTCAAAGCACGTCGCGATAAGCAAGGCCGCCTGCTGAGTACAGCTGATGAAGCAAAAATTCAAGCCAAGATTCAAGCGATGTCAGTCAAGGACTTGGAAGAAACGTATTTAACTCCGGCTGACTTTGAGACCGATGAACATATTAACCAAGTTGTTCAATATATTTTACAAAAAGGCCCGCGTAAAACCAGCTTGGGGCATGGCAACTACAATGCTATTTTGACCACCAGTTCCATTGAAATGGCGCAACGCTATTATCAAGCCTTTAAAGCCGCTAAAAAGACTGCTCACAATCAGCTAGATCCTGATTGGCCCCGGATTGCGATTACTTATTCATTAAGTGAAAACGAAGATCAGAGTGCGCACAAACATGACCAAATGGCCACCATTTTAAAAGATTATAATCAGCAGTATCACACTAATTTTGATTTAGCCGATCTGAATCTCTATAACGAAGATGTCGCAAAACGGGCCGCCCGGCGTGAGGCGGTCTTTGCTCATTTGAAACCGGATCAGGAAATTAATCTAGTGATTGTGGTGCGGCGGTTATTAACGGGTTTTGATGCCCCTCGGCTAAACACGCTCTTTGTTGACCGCACCTTAGCTTATCAAGAACTCATTCAAGCTTACTCACGCACTAACCGGCTCCAAAACCGAGAATTAAAACAAGAAGGCCAAATTGTCACCTTTAGGGTCCCAGCAATCATGGAAGCGAATGAACGTGAAGCTTACAAGTTATATAGTGGCGAAGGCTCTTTTAATGTCATCATTCGTCCTACTTATCAGCAGGCCGTCTTAAAATTTCAAAAGGCTGTGGTGGATTTAAAAGCCATTGCCCCGACGCCGACGGCGGCCGATGACCTGAAAGGAACCACTGCTAAGGTACAGTTTGTGAAAGCCTTTCGCCAAGTGAATCAGCAATTGAATTCCTTATCCATGTACAACGATTTCACTTGGGAAAACAGTGAAAAGGCCTTTGGTATCGCTCAGCCCGAAGTAGAATCCTATACGGGTAAATATCTGCGGATTAAAGCGGCGGTTACTAACCAAGAGCCTGAGAAAGTCCCTGAAGAATTAGCTGCCTTAGACTTTTCCCTAGCCGTTGGTTCAGTCGTCTTGGTGGATTATGATTATTTGACGCAATTAATTCAAGATTGGATTGATGAACAGCAACAGTACACGACACCTGATCAAGCCCAAGCCCATATGACCGATTACCTGCAAAATAGTGCCAAAGTACAGGCTAGTTTGAATAAATTAGCGGAAACGCAACCGCAACAGGCCCAGTTAATTCGCGAAGCCATGCCTTATATTGAGCAACAAATGCAACAGTCTCAGCAACAGAGCACCCCAAATCAAGCGCCAGTAGCGTTGAATGCTCGGGAGTTGGTGGCTGATTACGCCCAGAAACAATTGGTCAAAAAAACGACGACCTTTGCCCATACGTGGGGCTTAGATCAAGCAGCCCTATTACGGGTGGCACGTGAACACACCGTGGGTACTGATGAATGGCATCATGAACAAGAATTAACGCAGTCAGCGAATTTAGCAGCGGCCTTACAAGCTCAAACTGCCACTGGGCCAAAGATTCCAGCTGTTTTGCCACTATACCGGATTAAGTCCCAGGCCGCTTGGCGACAGTTTATTGAACACGATTTAGCAATTTATCTACAAAAATAAGTGAGGTTAAACAATGTCAGAAAAAACAACGCAAGCTAGTCAACTTGAAAGCGCCCTATGGAATGCGGCCGATGTCTTACGCGGGAAAATGGACGCTTCCGAATATAAAAATTATTTGTTAGGGTTAATTTTTTACCGGTTCCTATCTGAGAAAACCTTAACAACCTTTAGTGATTGGGCAGGTGAAAACGAAAATGTCACCCAGAAATATGCTCAGTATATGGATCCTCAGTTTGAGTTGGAAGGCGTCTCGGTGCAGCCCAGTTTAGTGGAGTATTTGCAAAACACACTGGGCTATTTAATTCAACCTCAGGCGTTGTACACCACCCTGATTGGCAAGATTCAAGCCCATACTTTTGCGTTAGACGATTTATCTCAAGCACTTCATGATCTGGAACAGTCGACACAAAATCTATCTTCAGCGCAAGACTTTTCGGGCTTGTTTGCCGATGTGGATTTAAGTAGTAATAAATTAGGCAGTTCTTTACAACAACGGAATCAAACTATCAGTGATACCATGTTAGCTTTAAATGCGATTGATCTCGTCCATCATCAAGGCGACGTCTTAGGTGACGCCTATGAATACTTAATCGCGCAATTTGCCAGTGATTCCGGTAAAAAAGCGGGTGAATTTTATACCCCGCGGCAGGTGTCCGACATTATTGCCCAGATTGTAACCTATCAGCGTAATGCAGGTGATAACCAAGTGCGGACTATCTATGATCCAGCAGTTGGTTCTGGTTCGCTGCTGTTGAATGTCGGACAGCACGTGCAAAATTCCAGCTTAGTGAGTTATCACGGTCAAGAATTGAACACCACAACCTATAACCTGGCCCGGATGAATTTAATGTTACATGGGGTCTCGTATGACGATATGCACTTACGCAATGGCGACACGTTAAGTAAAGATTGGCCGGTTGACGAACCTTACTTATTTGATGCGGTCGTCATGAACCCGCCCTACTCGGCACACTGGGATAATAGTGACAAACGCTTGTCTGATCCCCGCTTCCGCGACTATGGCGTCTTACCGCCTAAATCTAAAGCTGATTTTGCGTTTCTGCTACACGGCTTTTATCATTTGCAGGAACACGGGACTATGGGCATTGTCTTACCCCATGGCGTATTATTTCGGGGGGCTAAAGAAGGCAAGATTCGCCAAAAGCTCCTGTTAGATAACCGGATTGATGCCATTATTGGACTACCCGCCAATATTTTTCATTCCACTGGTATTCCAACGTTAATCATGATTTTAAAGAAACACAAAACCACTGATGACGTCTTGTTTATTGATGCGTCCCGGGAATTTGAAAAGGACAAGAATCAAAATAAGCTAACGGCAGCGAATATTCAAAAAATTGTGACCACTTATCAAAACCGGCAAGATGTCGATAAATATGCCCATGTGGCCTCACCGGCAGAAATCAAAGATAATGATTATAATTTAAATATTCCGCGCTACGTTGATACGTTTGAACCGGAACCCGAGATTGATCTGAACCAAGTCAAAGCTGATCTAAAGCAACTGGACGAGGAGATCAGTCAGAATGAACAAGCCTTTAATGAATTAGCTAGCCAGTTAGTGGCCACCCAGGTGAATGACCAGTCAAAACCGGAGGCCCACAATGAAGTATAACCAAGCTAAATATCCGCAATTAAGATTTATAGGCTTCATTGATCCTTGGGAACAGCGTAAGTTGGGGAAAATGGGCTATACTTTTACAGGATTAAGTGGAAAAACTAAAGAAGACTTTGGGCATGGGAATGCAAAATTTGTTACTTATATGAACGTTTTTAGTAGTCCTGTCTCCAACTCAGAAATGGTTGAAAATGTTGAAGTTGATTCAAAACAACATCAAGTTGAATATGGCGACGTATTCTTTACAACATCATCAGAAACACCACAGGAGGTTGGAATGTCTTCTGTATGGCTTGAAACCGCTGAGAATATCTACCTAAACAGCTTTTGTTTTGGATATCATCCAATGGTTGAGTTTGACCCTTATTATCTAGCATTTATGTTACGTTCACCAGTGATTCGTAAGAAGTTTATGTTACTAGCTCAAGGTATTTCACGATATAACATTTCCAAAAATAAAGTTATGGAGATGTTAGTGCCAGTTCCTGAAATAGTCGAACAACAAAAAATTGGTTCTTTCTTCAAACAACTTGATGACACTATTACCCTTCATCAGCGTAAGTTAGCTAAGCTTAAGGAACTTAAACAGGGATATTTGCAGAAATTGTTCCCCGAAAATGGCAGCAAGTTCCCGCAATTAAGATTTTCAGGGTTTGCTGACGCTTGGGAAGAGCGTAAGTTAAGTGAAATAGGAAAAATTGTTACAGGAAATACACCTAGTACATCTAATAAAGGCTATTATAATGGCGATTTTTTATTTGTTAGTCCAGCAGATATACAAGAAAATAGGTATGTAAATAAAACAACCACAACGCTCACAGAATTAGGTTTTAAAACAGGAAGGTTAGTTCCAAAAGGAGCAACATTATTTGTTAGTATAGGATCAACAATAGGTAAAATAGGACAATCAATTTGTGATGTAATAACAAATCAACAAATCAACTCAGTAATATCTTTTTCAGATTATGATGATGATTTTATCTACACAAGTATTTTAAATTCATCAACCAAAATAAAACAACTTGCAGCTACTCAAGCCGTACCAATAATAAATAAAAATGAATTTGGAAAATCTATAATTAAAATCCCTAGTTTAGAAGAACAACAAAAAATTGGAGCCTTCTTTAAACAGTTAGATGACACTATCGCTCTTCATCAGCGTAAGCTTGAAAAACTCCAAGAACTTAAAAAAGGGTATCTACAAAAGATGTTTTGCTGATTCTTAATTTGATCAAATTTAGGATCCTATGAAACCCCATGACTTAATTTTTATTGTGCTTGGTCAATACTTAATTCACTTGTATAATGGATTACGCAGGAAGTTTTAAGGGCGGTGGCTGTCTTTTCCCTTGCGAGGTGAGGCCCATGGGAACATGGAATAATCTTCAGGAAGGTTTCACAGTCAGTGAGCGTCTTCCAGACACTCTCGTTGATGTTGCTGTTTGCAATGTTTATTTTAGCGTTGCTAACATACATCGACAAAAGGAACAAATAAAAAAGCCGCCCTGCGTAACTTTGGCTAGGTTACAGGGTGACTCAACTATCATTTTTTAACTAATGCCACCGCCTTTGAAGCGGCTTGCGCGGGAAGTCTTGTTAGCGCAAGACTTCCTTTTTCTATTACATTATAGCATGTCCCTTAAAAACTGGCTAACGTTTTAGTCTTTGATCAGGTTCAGAATCTGGTTGTTTGATTTCTGGATGCTGTTCAGCAAAGGATTTCAGTTGCTTCTGTGTTCGCTCACTGATTTCCTGGTGCACATCGTTTAACTGTTTTTTAAATTGTGCTTTCTGTTGTGGACTAGTTGCTTGTTGAATTTGTTGTTGCAAGCCTTGGTAGGACTTATTAAGATCATGGGCTGATAACTTTTTTAGATCATGCTCAGGCTCTTTTTGGGCTTCTTGTAAGCCTAATTGTTTAGTTAACCCGTCGCTAAGTTCAATCACTTTGTTGCTCACTTGCTGGATCTCACTTAAAGCACTATGGATCACGGCTTTATCTTTAGCCCAGGTGGCCACGTAACCGAGTGAGTAGTTGCTGGTATCAACGCCAATATTTTGCATGGCAACATACGCAACCGCTTCGGCTTGGGTTTCCTGATAGGCTCGTGGCCGATCTTTAAAGGCTGATTTTAAGCCGTGTAGCTGGCTATGCGCATATTCGTGGTATAACGTCTTTAATTTCAAAGCATTGTCGGGCTCATCGCCACCAATGACGATTTCATTAGTATTGGGTTGAAAATATCCCTTAGCCCCATTTAGCGTCGCTAAAGACACTTCACTGACTTTAAGGTCGGTTTGCTGGTTTAAATAATCTTTGAACGCGTTATATAAGCTTGTCACATTCTGATGATCGGCCAAATTTTCTTTGACAAAGTCTTTAGCACTTAACACTGGTTCACCGCTAGTTTGTGCCACATCAAAGACGGGTAGATAGCGATAACCGACAATGGCGCGCTCATCGGTGGTATCAAGATGCTTCTGCTCGGCTGGTGTTAGCTTCTTAATGATCGGAGCCGCAATCCGAATCGCTTTTGCGCCCCGGTTGACGGTGCGGTTAAAAGCCTTCTGCCATTGCTTAAAACCGGCGACTTGAGTGGCTTGAGGATTTTGCGCATAAATTAAATCAATGTTTCTGGCGCTATAACGATGAAATTTAGCCAGGGTATTGAGATACTGTTTAAATTGGTCACTATCAGTTAATTTTAGGATTTGCTGTTCAGCCTGGGCGACTAATTGTGCTTTCCAAGCCTTAACATCTGCTTTATTTGGCATAAGTTACCCCTCCTCATCTTCAAAAATATCATTCAATGTTGGCAATGATCTTATTTGAATCGGGGTCGTGCCATAAAGGGCAACGTAACCGTCAGACAATTTTTGCCAGGCTACTTGATAATAAGCGCCGTTACCAGTGATTTCTTTTAAATACTTGTAGGTTCCTTTAGCTTGCAAAACGGGTAATTCACTGGCTAAAACTGCTAATTCGTTGTTCATTTTATGATCTCCTTTGCTTTGTTAATCTCACCCGTTGTTCAGGTTTACTTTTGGGATTGTAAAAGTGAACCTAAATGACGGGTTAACCAACCGGAACGTAGTGTAGGGCGGTAGGCAGGTTCTAATCAAAATCAAAACTTAATTTATGGCCGTCAAGCTTTAACTTGGCGTCAAACGACTTCCCCTTTTTGCTCTTGAAACCCTTTAATTTGCTGGTTTCACCCTTGGTAACTAACGCTTTAATTGCGGTCTTCCCGAGCGTCTTGCTACTCCATTTCTTGGGTAGGGTAAAGTCCTCGCCTTGCTTGGGTTTCACAATGTAAAACTTTTGTTTATTTATGACAGTTGCTTGTGGTGTTTCTAAAAACACCTCGGCGGCTTTCTGCGCTTGCTGTTGGTGATTAATTTGTTGCTTAATGGCTGCACTGCCGGTTAATTGTGTCGGAACATCAGCAATCAACTTCGCCACAAACTTCTTAATTTGGCTCAAAAAATTATCCGGGGTGCGTTCTTCGGTACTGATTTGCTGTAACGCTTGCTCCCATTTAGCCGTCATTTCTGGACTAGTTAGCAAGGGTTCGAGTTCGACTGCTTTACATAATGTGATCCCGGCTTCACTGACGTGCAGCTTATTTTTTTCAGTGACGAGATAGCCGCGTTTCTTTAACACTTCTAGCACATTGGCCCGGGTCGCACTTGTCCCAATGCCTTGCACGTCTTTGAGAATTGCTTGGGCTTCTTCATCATCAAGCGTTTTACCGGCCGTCTTCATGGCTGTGATTAATGTCCCTTCGGTAAACGGTACTGGTGGGGTCGTTTCTTTTTGCGGCGTTTGTAGATTTGCTTTAACCTGGTCGCCCTGGTGAACGAGTGGTAAAGTGGCTGTTTCTTGCTGCTCGGCTTTGTGATCATCAAATAAAGCTTGCCAGCCTTGCTTAGTTGGGACCTTACCGGTTGCTTTAAAATTGGCGTCGCCAACCTGAGTGATAATGGTGGTTTCTTCGTACTCGTACGGGTCAGCAAACATCGCTAACGTCGTTTTTAAAACTAAGTCATAGACTTGTTGCTGTAATTTAGGTAAGCTGGCTAGTTTCTCTTTAGTCGGCACAACTTTAGTCATGATAATGGCGTAATGTTCTTCAACCTTTTTCCCATTGACGTAACGTTTATTTGGGGTTGTATTGGTTACAGCGACTTGCTTAGAGACTAAACCCAGATACTTCGTCAGATTAGCCACTAAGTACTCAAATTCTTCATCAGTGATATAAGCACAATCGGTGCGGGGGTAACTCAACAACTTGGCTTCATATAAACTTTGAATGGCTGCTAAGGTTTGGCTGGCGCTGGCGTGATAACGTTTATTCATGGCACTTTGCAGACTGGATAGTGAGAATAGTTGGGGACTAGCACGCTTTTTAGCCTGTTTTTGGACGTCCTTGATTAAACCGTCCTGTGAGCCCTTCTGAACGTTTTTAGCTTGCATGAATGCTAGTAGACCTTTTTCATCTTTAAAGCGCTGATAGGGGTCCAATTTTGCGACGAATTTTTGCTGATTGGCTAAAATTTCAGCATTTAGTTCAAAATAGGGTTCCGGCTTAAAGTTTTTGATTGCCTGGTCTCTTTGATAGACCATATACAAGGTTGGCGTCTGCACGCGACCAATTGAGTACACCCCACGCACCCCATTTTTCCTCAACAATAAAGTATATAAGGGACTACCATTCATACCGATCAACCAATCACTAATTTGCCGGGTTTGAGCTTCTTTATAAGCCAAATAGTCTTTGTGCCAATCACCAAGATTTTTAAAGCCGGTAATAATGGCGTCTTTTTCCAAGCTATTCAACCATAGCCGTTTAATGGTCTTCTTTTTAACGTCAATCTGGGCTTGGCTCATGATTGACCAGGCAATATTGGAGCCTTCCCGACCACTATCGGTGGCAACAATAATGGTATCGGCCTTCGTTAACAGGTCTTTGACGACCTTGAATTGATCTTTTTTACTAGCTGACACCACAAACTTGTATTTATCGGGAAAGATCGGTAAATTAGATAGGGCCCATTGCTGGTATTTCTGATCGTATTTATCCGGTGTGGCCAGTTCAACTAAATGTCCGAGACCATACGTCACAAGCGTATTTGCGGGCAAAACAGGGTCACTAACCGTATAGTAACCCTGTTTTTTTGTGCTCTTTTGAAAGGCTTGGACGTATGAACGGGCTTGACTGGGTTTTTCAGCTAAGATAACAGTGGTCATGTTCGTTCACTCCTTGTGATTAAGTTTTTGATCTAATTCTGTTTTGCCTTGTTTAGCCGCTTTCAACCAAGTTTCACGGCGCAATTCTTGTTGTTGCTCTATCGATTGTTGCTTCAAATAATGTTGATACCGGTTGATGGCTTTGAGATCTGCATAGGCTGACCAACGGAATAATAAGCCACCCAGCAGTAAAACTAAGGCCATTAGCGCAGTTCCTAAAAAATCGGTATGGTTCGCCGTGAAAAGCTCTTGGTATAAATCCATTAACATGAGGTAAATTCCCATTATATAGAAGACCATGCTAACTAAGTTATCAAAATAGTAAGACAACTTAGTCCGCCGTGAAGGTGTTGTAAAAGGATCGGTTCGCATATCTTTTTTGGCTTTTTCCAATAACCAGTGTGCGATTTTTTTCATAACTATTTTTCCTCCTAGTGGTTACGGAAATAATTTTGAAACATTCTCATGGCACCCATACCAGTACTTTTAGTCACACCGGTTGAAGCCCAAAAGTCTTTAACGGCGTCAGGTGTTTTGACCACCAGAAAACCGAATCCGATTGAAGCAATAAAAGCAATAAACCCGTATTTAGCCATATTAGTGAAACACCATACTGATAATGACATACAAAGCACCTGGCTAATAATGGAGGCATTGTAATAAATGTACTTCTTCCACCACGTATTACTATAATCAAAGCTTTCAGTCGCCATGCTCATTGCAGCTAAAGGAATTGTCAGGTTATACCAAGCCATATCAGCCACAAACACACACATCTTGATAAAGAACACGACGGTTACGACAGTGAAGATTAGCAGAAACAAAATCTGTAAGGGTAGCGAAACGCCAACATCTTTTAGCCCAGGAACTTTATTCATGCCGCTAATTGATTTAGCAGTGAATTTCTGATCAGAACTAAACATATACTTTAGCAGGGGCAAGGTAATTGAACCTTGAATAAAGCCCTGTAAAAACACGAAAACCGGAATCACGGCCGCTGATTTAATCCCGTCCATGATGATATTAGCCCAAGTAACATCGGTACTTTCATCTGCCTCTTTTAGAATTGTCATCACAATGCGGCCAAGGACGACCACAACGACTAACGATGTCGCAAAGGACAGGAAGATGGCATACCACGTTTTAACAATCGGCAAGCTTTGATTGGCTTGGTCAATGATTGCCTTACAGATGTTGAATAAACCATCTAACAAACCAGACAGTAGCCATTCGAAAAAGTGTGAAATAGCTGATTGAATAATTTCTGTCATTTTAAAATCCTCCTTTGTCTATTTGGGAATGAGTGAGACCGTACCAGTATCACTTTTAGCCAGTGTGTTAATTGGTGTTAGTTTATATTTGTCTGACTGCTTTTTAATCTTAAACAAACGTGTTTCTGTGCCACCTGAAACACTATTTTTACCAATGAACTTAATTTGTTCATTGCCCTTGTTTTCAATCAACTTGTAAGTATAAACTTCGCTAAAGCCCGCTTGGGTAAGTGTTAAGTTGCTTTTTGAAAACTTTGCAGTAGCGGCCATACCATTATCTTTGCTAGAAGCAAACGTCCACTGATGGCTTTGCAAATCTTGTGCTGTAGACTTTCCGCAGGCGGTTAGACCGACAGCAATCAGTAACACTGTCATCACAGCGATTATATATTTCCGATATTTTTTCATTAATACCTCCATTAGCCAAATAAGTTGTTATCGTCGTCCTCTTCTGGCTTCTCTGTTTGACTATCTTTCTTTGAAACCCTCTCTAAGTCGCTGTCTAGGTTGTCCTGCTGTTGCTCCTCCTCTGTTTGAGACATCTTGTTTGCAGCTTTTTTTTGAGCAGTCTCCTTTAATTTTGCTTTCCATTTCGCTACTCTTTGATGAAAGTTGGTTTCCTGGCTGGCTTCTGGTTGGCCTTGATACTCATTCTGTGACAAGTTAACCAAATGATCAGCCCCTGGAAATAGTTTAAATTGGAACGCTTTTGTAGCTTTGACTGGTCGCGCATTGCTAAAGATTAATAAGCTCTGATCTTCGGGCATACGCATAATTTCATCGGGTGTCATGAGTGAACGGCTCGTATAGCTATAACTATCGCTCTTGCTGTGGCTTTCTTCCTTGCTATGACTGGTACTTTCACTACCGGTTTCCACTTTTACGGTCGATTTACCTAACAAATCACTAAAGTATTTCGCAGTCACATCATTAGCGGCATTCAAGCAAATTTTAACGGCATGATTACCTAAGATACTTTCGGCTTTATCCTTGCCATACAAAGCTTGGAGCTGGGTTAAGGTCTGACAAATGGTCGTCACGCCAATACCGTACCCCCGACAGGTAGCTAAAAATTCTTCATATTTTGGGAATTTTCCTAAGTTGACAAATTCATCAAGGATAAAGTCGACTTGGTGGGGCAATTTAGCGTGATGATCGGCGGCTAATTTGTATAATTCATCAAACAATTGTGAGAAAAACAGATTGATGAAGCTTTCATAAGTGTTATCCATGACGGGGATAATTACATATAGAACAACTTTGGCGTTGCCAATCTCTTTTAAATCAAAATCTGAAAAGCTGGTAAAATCGGCCACTTCTTTGTCGACGAACTTAGAAATGGTCGCCAACAGGCTTTCAATAATGCTGGCTTTCATTTCCCCTTTGGCCTTTTTGAAACCTAACTCATAAGCGCGTCTCGCTGGATCAGTCATGGTTAAATCAAGAAATAAGGTGTCTAATGGACTATCTGCACCTTTTTCCTCGGCTTCGACATCATTTTCTTGTAAGACTTGCGTTACGCCCGCCAAATTTCGTTGCTCTGGTGGCCGGTGGTTCATGACAAACAGGATTAGTGCCTTCAAAAGTTGCCGTTGGGTACTAAACCACACATCTTTTTTGCCCTCGGCATTTTCACTCTGAACGATCTTTGTTGCCACGGTTTCGGCTTGAATATCGCGCTGAATATAATCAAAGGGATTGTAGCGGTCACTGTGCGCCATGTTCGCAAAGTTGACGACATGTACTTGATAACCCTGGGCTAGTTTGACACCGGCCGTCTTTTCGTATAATTCACCTTTCGGGTCGGTTACGACAATGCTGTTCTCCGTTTCATTAAACAAGTTGGTAATGACGACTGACTGGGTCTTATACGATCCTGGGCCCCCAACCACAAAGATATTCCGGTTTGGTTTGGTGCTGTTATTCTGGTAAACAATCCGTTTATCCACGATCCCTAAAATTGTCCCGTTCATTGTATAACCCCCTAGCTACGCCTTATCAGCTAACTGGTAATCTTCATCAAGTTTGGCTTTAAGCGCGTTTGCTAATTCAACCTGTACATACTTGGTCTCTACGTTATTTAGGTCATTATTAATCGCGTGGGCTGGTGGTAAGTGTTTGCTCAAATCAAGGTAAACATCTACCAAATATATTAATCCAGACAAGTACACGGACGGCGTGTGAGTGGGGAAAGACAACTGACCAGGTAATGGCTGTTGAAGCACCTGTTTAGCCTGAATCGCGGCTAAGTCATCTAATGCGAGTGCTTTTGATTCAGGAAGTTGCCCAATCGCTGACACCCATTCTGATATTGCAATTAGTAGATCGGCTTCTGCACGAGTATAAGAATTTTTAGTTACGTAGTTTTCTTGTGTCATTTTAAATTCTCCTTTTCCGGTTTCGTTTCGGATTGACTTTTATCGATGAGCATTTTGACGGCCTCTAGGTCAGTCATCGTATTGAAGGAAGTAGTTAAGTCCTTAGGACTGATACTAAAGTAATGGTCACTCAATTCTTTTAGATTACCCCAAGTCGCGCTCCCGTGGGTTTCAGTGTCTGCGGTTTCCCACGCTTTGTGCTTGCTATTGCGTTTCAAAGCAAAATAGATGGTGTATAGGACCACGGCGACACTGACAATAATTAGTACTGGGTTCTTTTGGCCCAAATACAAGTTGTAATAGTGCCAAGGGTGTAAGGCTAATTGTTTTAATACGGTTGGCATATGATCTGCAAACGCCAACTTATAGCGGGACAAGGCCATGACAGAGCCAGCTAAAATCTCCACTAAATACAAGCCAATGATTAGCGTTAGTAGGTACGGCCAACTGGCTTTAACGCTGTTTAATAATTTGTCTTTCATCTAATCACCTACTATCTGTTTAATTCTTTGTTGGTTGGTGCCGGTGTACCGTTGCTTACCATGGATCAAGGTTGGGACTGACGTTAATTGGTATTTTTGAATGTAATGCCGATTCTGCGGTTGGTTCATGTTAATCAAGACAATGTTGTGACTGATTGCGTTGTGCCAATAAATTTGATGGAAAATAGACTGACAATCCGGGCAATCATCGCGATAGAAGAACAACACTTTTTCAGGGTGCTTAGCCAGCGTCACGATTGGCCGCTGTTTTTCCACGTGATTCACGTATTGATGACTAGCAAAACCACTAACGGCTAAAACCACCACGATTACCGCTAGGGCCTTACCAACCCGCTTAATTAAGGTCACTGGCTTTAAAGCTACTACCTAAATTTTGGACTGCGGTGATTCGATCCGTGGTGGTATCGAAGGTCACCTGATAAAGTACCGTCGCCTTTTGCCAGTCGTTGTCGCCACTCTTACTTTCGTAACTGACAACGGCCAAGCCTTTCATATTTTGCCCCTGCTTACTTTGCGTATACAGGTTCAGTTGATTTAACTTAGCTGAAACACTATTGCTATCACCATACGTGCCTTTGTTTGAAAAGTATTGCTGATATAGCTTGTCGGAAATCAAGTCTTTCACGCCATCTTTACGCTGGCCGTAGGTCTTGGGCTTAAAGTTATTCATGACCTTAAAGAACTTGGTGACTACCGTATTAAAGCTAAGTTCAGCCTGACTTTTGTCTTTATTATTTTGGTAGGTCTTATAACTGTCAATTTGGGTGCTCAATAACTGCTTTTGTTGGTTGGCTTTAGTCAATTGCTGGTTAACTTGTCGCTTCTGCTGTTGTAAGCGACTGATCTGCTGTTGTGCCTGTTTAACTTGGCTATGTTGATAGGCATTCGCCCCTAATGACATGATTAAGATCAAACTACCAATCGCAATACTTAAAACCATGCTACGTTTCATTTACTCGTCCTCCTTACTTCTTGATTGGCCGGGCTAACGTTACATCGCTACCACTTAGTAAGCTATAAAAGGCGGTGCCAAAGGTGCTTTCGTTAACCTTGTCGCCTACGCCACCTTGTTCAATGATTTTGGTGGCTTTGCCTTGCCATTTGCCTAGCAGAATGGCAGTGTGACCGTTGTTTCCGGCTCCCGCACCTTGATTGACGATGACAATATCGCCGGCCTTTGCATCATTTTCACTGATTTGTTTCAAATACTGATGACCCCCCTTCGCGTCACTTGCCATTGATCCGGTAAACCAGCCCATGTTGGCCGGTACCTTGTAACCAGCCTTATTCAAGGCTAACCAGACAAAGCCTGAACAATCTGTCCCACCGGTTTTTTTAGGATTCTTTAAATCGCTACCTAAATCGGGGCTAGGGTGGGTTTGAACATAATAGAAGTCGCCCTTCATACTTTCCGCGTTTTTAACAATGCTGCCACCGGAATAGCTCGGGTCACTATCACAACCTAACTCGGTCAGATCGCCGGAACTCGCGTTGTCTAACGTATTACCGGCCACGGGATCACTTGCCCCGAACACGGAATACCAATGATCGGCATAACCGTATCTTTGGCTTAAATACCATTGTTCCGGGTTCTTACTCATACCCTCGTAATCCATTAACCAAGATTTGGTCGCTTTATGCACGTCCGTATATTTAAAAATCTGCTTGTTTGACGCATAGTAACTACTGTTCAATTCTTGGTCGAGATAATCCAACTGCACCCCGAGATTGGTTGCTGATTTGTTTTCTTTGTGGGCTAAGTCCTCCAACTTATCTTTTCGGCCACCTAACCACTGGGCTAAGCCCGTGGCCCCGGAACTGGAATTAACGGACTTGGGATCAAGGCGACTTTCTAGTTGTAAGACCCCCAAGATACCGGCGGCCGCTTGTGGGGTGGCACCATACTTTTGTTTCCAGTGGGCATAAATGTTTTTGGCATTTTCTGTCATGCTCTTACTATCTAACTGTGTTTCTGTAGTGGTTGAGTTATCACAACTGTTTTCTTGCAATTGACCTGTTACTGCCGCAATTAACAAGATGATTAGCAGAATGGCGCCGCCCACAATATAAGCAATCAACTTCCACTTCTTTTTCTTATATTCGAAAGACAGTACTTGCATTTAATCACCCACTTTGTGCTTGGCCTGATCGACTTGTTTTTGCGCTGCTGATTGGTCACTCTGCGCATTCTTTAAGTCCGACTTAGCCGAATCCACCTTCTTGTCTTTGTCCTTATCTTTACTGCCATCAATCTTGTTGGCGTCATCTAACTTCTTTTGGGCGTCACTAACTTCGTTCTTAGCGGCATTGAGGCTTAATAGCGCTTTGAGATACTTGGCTTTAGGGCTGTTCACCCCAGCTAATTTGGTTTGGACGGTCTGGGCGTCTTGCGTATCGTTATGGGCTAGGAAGGCTTGTCCCATTCTCAATAAAACATCAGCGTTCGTCGTAAAGGATAATTGGTTATTGAGCGTATTGGTATCGTAGTTAACGATGGCTTTTTCAAGTTTCAACTGGTCTTTTTGCTTGCTTGTCGCCTTAGTTGGCAATTCCCACTTGGCAACCTGCCCGCTATCCTTGTTGGCATAAGCCGTGTTGACAACCTTATTCAACTGGCTTGGGTCAACCTTTAAAGCTTGCTGGTACTGACCATGCTTTAAAAAGACATTGACTTGCTTAGTTGCAGGATAGCCGGCTCGTTGCATATCTTTTTGTGCTTCTGACCACTTATGATCATTTAAAGCGGTCTGAATTTGACCGCTATATTTTAATCGCGTGACTTGGGCTTGGTTCTGGTTAGCTAAGCTTTGATACTTTCTTTCGTCACTTTTATGGACTAAGCCGACGGCCAAAACGGCCACAATCGCCACTCCGGCCACGCTCAACCATAAACGTTGTTTGGTTTTCTGCTGGGCCGTTTCAACTGCCTGCCATTCGTGATAGCTCACAAAGTCCTCAATGCCGTTAACCACTTCCGTTAACTCATTTAACGACGTAGCGTTAGCTACTTGTTGTAAATAGTCGTCCGGGTGTTTAGCTAGGGCTTCTTTAGGATTGCTTAGTAGCCGTTCATAGGGTGTCCCCGTCAAACAAAATAGAATCAGCGCTTTGTATTTAGCTAAATTGCTATGTTTGTCATCATAAGGCATAAGTTCATTGGCCCGGTAAGCGTACCAAACATGTTGCATGGGGTAATACCACAGATTAGCTGGGTTTAAGGCAATATGATACTGGCTATCGTTAACCACCTTTTGCGCCATAATTTCCTTGGCAATCGCTGACCGGATTGCCTTATTTTCATGTGGTAAATTCTTTAATGATCTGACCTTATCCGGCAAGGTATAAGTTAAAACGACCTTCTGGCCTTGCTCAACCACGTTGACTAACTGCAAGAACTTGGAATCAGTTTGTTTTAATTCGTTTAGCTCACTCAACTGGTCATATCGAAACTGATTGTGATTGAGTTCGAGAATTAACTGGTTTCCCTGTCGCTTGAAGGTGCCAACCTCGATATTCAATAACTGGTTTGGTTTACTCATTTAAAGTCCCTCCTTCCTCCTCGGTGGTAGTTAAAGCGTCAATTTCACTGGGAGTTAAGATCACGCGCTTTTGATAATCCGGTTGTTCGGCTGTCTCACGATTGTATTTTTCTTGGTAAGCTTCTGGGTCGATTAGTCGTAATTCTTCTTCGGTCAATTCGACGCGCATAAAGGCGCGTTGGCTACCATAGATCATCAGGGCTTCGCCTTGTCTACGACGTTCTAGTAGCTTCTTTTCTTTATCCGAGAACGTCATACGCAATTTGGTAATCACATCATCAACGCCTTTACCGTCAAGACCAAAGAATACTTTGGTATAGGAGTTCCCAATAATTGCTTCCCCAATGTTCTGCCCGGTATCTGTCGTGCCTTCGATCACATCTTGAATTTGCTGTGTTCCGGCGATCGCTCCGGCATTGTACTTTCTAAACCGCTTGTATGCTTGGTGGAAAAAGGTGGCGGCCGCTTTGTGCAAGGTCAAAAAGTGAAATTCATCAACAAACAATTTCTTGCGGCTATGCCGATCTTTGGTGATTTCGTCCCACAAATACTGGAAGGTATTCAGATAAGCCGCTGATTGGACTTCCTGTTCACTTTGTAGGGGCTTTAAATCAAAGGAAATGATTTTCCCTTTTAAGTTAACGTTGGTGTGGCCGTCAAATAGGCTGTTAGAACCATGGGTATAACTACCTAAGATGTAGTAGAAGTCTTTAACCCGATTGAATTTGTCGGCGTCCTTATCTGCCAGTTTTTCCAACTCGTCATAAACATTGGATAAGGTCGGCCACTGATCGTCTTTAATCTCTTTTAAGCGGCTATATTTCAAAACGCCACTGTTGACGTAAGCTTGTTTAACCACATCATCAAGGATTGCCAGCTCAACTTGGGTAATCCCGGTTTTAAGGACTTCAAAGAATCCCTTTAATCGCTGGATTTTATCTTTAACTAGTAAATCAAGGTTCGTGACCGCCTCATCGGCGCTTAGGATTTCTTCGGAGAAAATTTGTAGCGGGTTAATTTTGTACTTCGCATTAGAAGTTAAGTGCAAGACTGCCCCACCCAGGGCTTCAACAATCTTGGTATATTCGTTTTCTGGATCAATAATGTAGATTTGATAGTCTTGAATGGCGTAGCGTAGGATTTTCTGAATCATATAGGTGGTCTTGCCGACCCCCGAGGTCCCGATAATCACTTGATTTTGATTTAGGGTCTTGTTGCGATCCAACATATCTACGGCAATTAAGCTGTTGGTATCTTTGTTAACCCCTTCAATATCGCTTCTAGGCTTCAAGTCCAAAATCTCAGCGTCATCAAAAGGAAACATGCTGCTGGCGACTTCGGTATTACTTTCTTTATAGGTGTAATCCCCCATGAGGTTCTCGTTAATTGGCATGGTTGACCAGAAAGCTTGAAAGGTTGCTTTAACGGGCACTAGGGGCTTCATTTGTAGCTTAATCAACGTATTCTTAACGTTTTCGGTTAAGTCATCTAAGTCTGCTAAACTGTTGGCCCGCAGATAAATGAGCATATGTTGGTACACAAATGTGGTAGAATTATCAAGGTATTTATCTAGTTGCATGTTGGCTGAATCAATATAATTTTGCAGAATCTTCTTTTTATACGGGTCGAACGTATTTAACTTCTGCGCTTCCTTATTTTGAATCGTCTTCTTGTAATAGGTAATCATTGAATTGTTACTGGCGCTGTCGATATATTGCACAATGTCGATAACGCCTTTTTTGCGCTTTAACTCTGATAGCCAGTTGCCATACACCCGTTTGGGATAGTCAGCAATCGCTAACACCCGAATAAAATTCTCACCCGACTGAACGTAGGTGGGGTACTGTTCCCAGCTAAACGGAAATAGTGAATGCAAGCTATCGCGATCAATCAGCTTGGTAAAGTCTTCAACCTCCGGTTTTTGTTTATTAACCGCTGGTTCACTATTTTGCTGACTTTCTTTCTTGGTTGGCATGAACAAATCAATGACCTTATCGCCAAAACTCATACTGTTGCCTCCTATCCATTGAAATTGATTAAGTTCTTTAAAATCTCTTGAACTTCTTGACTAGTCAAAACTTTGGCCGTCACATCAAAATCCGTTAACGCATTTTCAATGTCTCGTTTAACCTGTTCGATCTTTTCGTCTAAATGAGTGACCGCTAGGTTTAAGCTCTTAACACTTTTGTCCTTAATTGGCACCTTAACGATTAGCAGATGTTGCTTAGTTGTCATGTTTTTGGATTCCTGGACTTTAGTAAAGTGGTCCAAATAACTGGCTATGAGTTGGATTTTGAACTGTTGCTCCGGGTGATCTTTTTGTAACGCAAGATACCGACGCTTGAGACCATTGAGATAAGCCGTCATATTGACGGGAATCGTCGGTTCTAAGAACTGTAGCGTGTCATCAACACCTTCACCCAAGGTACTCATCAGAAACGCGCCATAGTCCTCAAAAACGTCCTGTTGTTCGGTTTCATTAAGCAGATCAAGGTTGATCCCACTAACTTCCAAAATGCCAACGAGATTACCCGTTTTGGTAACTTCGTAGTTACCATACATACCCACCACCAAGCTCATGTCATCAATGGTCTCTTTGCCACCATTGATTTTAGGCGGTTGGTAATCCCAATCGAGCTTCACTGATTTATTGGCGGTTTTGCTCTTCTTCAAACGCATTTAGTTCACCTCGCTTCTTCGGTTTCAAATAAAACAGTTTCTGACCATTGGCATAGCGGCGTTTCAACTTAAAGTTATCCCGCACTTTAATATTCTTCCGCGCCGCAACTGGCCTAATTGTTAAAATAGCCATGACAACGGTCATGGCTAAGACAACAATCACAATTTTTATCAGGACTAAAATCAGGCCATAGGGTGGGATTGCAATAAAAATCAAGCCCACTAGTCCTGCCAGCGCCGCATAGCCAAAATCCTTCAAGGTGTAGTCTTTCCAGATCCCGTAATCTTTATCCACGTTTTCTGGGAAGATAAATTCTTTTCCTTTCTTCATTTGGCAGGCTCCTTTTTAAATTAAGTGAATAGGCTGTAAACCCAAGGTAAGATCCAGATAATGGCCGCTGCTAAGGCCACTAAGCCAGCTACTCGGCCAACCGCGTGATAAACTTCGGATTTCTCTCGCGGATCGTCTGCGTCAGGCATTCTTTTGATAATAATAAATAGCGCGACACAAATCCCAACTAAAACGACCAAACCAGTTAAAATACCCTGAATTGTCTTACCAGCTTGGGTTAATTTGCTTTTAACTTCGCCACCGTCCGCGGCAAAAACAACCTGGGCGTTCATCAAGCCCAAATAAATCGCAGTAGCTCCAGTAGTTGCTAACGCTTTTACTTTGCTGAACTTCATGTTATTCCTCCTTCCTATCGTCTTCTGATGTTCGTAATTGAATTTGTTCTGCTTGCGTTTCTTCTGGTTCACGCTGATAGAACTTGTTCAATTGTTCCTCGGCAATTTGCTGGCTTGGTAACGGATCAGTGGCTAATTTGACGCGACCATTTTCACTTGTGGCTAAGTAGTATTCTTTTTCAGACTGACCAAGTTCTTGCGTTTCCAAAACATGTAGATTATGTTCGTAACGTCCTAATGCGTTATCAACTTCCAACCCATAAAAACCAAGAAAGCCTTCTAAAAAACTTTCACCAAAAAAGGTCATTTCATTTTTAATTTGCTTATATTGATGAGTTGGCTTATCACTAACTAGCTTTTCAGTTTTTTTGGCGTTCTTGCTGTCTTGATGACGATTAAACCAACTACTGATTTTTAATGGGTCGGTCTTAATCTGACGCTTAACGGTATTTTTGATTAATGCTTTCCGTACCTCGTCAATTGGTTTACCTTCCTGTTTCAATCGGTCTTGTAACTTGTCTTGATCCGCCAATTCTTGTTCGTCTTTAACCACGATAGCTTTCTGGCCATTATGAATTAGCTTGCCATTAATGCCCTGCCAGCTTTCTACTTTCATTGGATCACCTCCTTATATTGTTTGTTGGGTTAGAAATATTAAACAACTAGCTTTCCCCTAACCCGCCCGGTAAAATGGATTGTTAGGAGGGTGACACCTAGAAGTTGCGATTCTAGGTGCTGATCCCCGTTAGCACTACTATTGCTGACGAGGACGCCCTCTTTTTTTATGTGATCTCTGATCCATTCAATTCCTTGTGCTGATATTAGTTTGCTTTTGCCACCCTCCATAATCATATTTTTGGGTACTTCGCCCTTATGACGGCGTAGCCATAAACTTACATAAGAACGACTGCGGCCTAACTTTTGGCTAGCTTGACCAAGGTTATACCATTCTTCTTTTGACACATCTTTTACCCTCCTTTCTTTAACCTATGGCTCTATTATATCGCTAAATGTACTCATTGTGTTCATTTAATTTTACATTTAGATTACAAGTGCATGCCCCCATCTTCATGCCGGTTTCGAGTTTGGTGTTGCCGTTGCTTTTTCGTCATTTCCCACTCGGTTTCTTTCAGTCCACGTTCTTGCTTTTGCCGTTGGTAATCTTCATCACGAGCATATAGAACAGTCATGATCGCATCACTAAAGGCCGTCTTTAAGTAATAGGCTGGACTAACTGGCTTATAATTTAGCGGTTGATAATGCCCCATATTTGCTTTTCTGTACTGGTCGTCCTTGGCTTGTTGCCCTTTTAACTGCTTTTGGATTTTCTCGATCTGACTGTTCTTAATCGTCGGATCGGCTTTGCATTCGCCAAAAAAGAGTTGTTTAGTGCCATCATGCTTTAAAACCCGTTGTAAGTGATGATTTTCTAACTGATCTAAGCTAAGCTGTCCCGATAAATAAGCTAGTCCTTGTTGATGTTCTTGGGGACTGAACACCTGTGGTGGATTTGCTTGCCACTGTTCAATTGTTTCAGCCTGACATGGCTTTAAAGCAGGATCATAGTACATCACGGCTGTATAGGCTTGTTCCTGTTTAGTCATTGGTAATTCATCTAAATCGCCTTTGGGAAAGGCCCTTTTCAATACTTCATGGTATTGCGTTTTAATGACTTGCTTAACGGCCATGATTGTTCGCAATTCTTTGACTGCGCGAGTAATCTTTTGCTGCTCGGTTGGTGAATACTTTTCTAGTAGACCTTGATCAACGTGTTCTAGACTTTCTAAGCTATCATCATGAATCATCAGCGTATATTTAAGCTCGATTTTGACTTCCTTTTCTTGTTGCATTAATAACTTAAAACCAACGTATGGCCGCTTAGTAAAGGTCAATAATTGTTGGGTCAACAAATCATCACGAATGTTCATTAAACGTTCGTTTAATTCACTACCCTTGAAAACTGTTTGTTCGCTATCGGTTTCCTTAATTAATTCCCGTCGTTCAGCCGCGGTTGTCTGTTCAAAATCAAGCTCTGGATAAAGTTTTTTAGTCGTGCGATCAACCACTTTATTTAAGAGTTCATCTGCTTTTTTGAGTGAGCTTTCTTGTTGGTTAATCGTCAATAATTGCTTAGTGACATCTTCACCAACAGCGTGCTTAATTAAGGTACTGTTTTTCCAATTAAATAGCATGCGCCGCTTATCATCTAAACTTTCCAAACTAATATAAGTTTTCAGTTCGTGGCTTAACTCTTTGACCACTTTTTTCTCGTTAAACGAGAAGTGTTTACTTAGGCTATCTAAATGACCTCTATTAATTACTTTTTCTTGGTTATTTTTATAGCCAGCTTTGGACTTACGATAGTTCTTAACTTGTTGGTTAAATTCTTTTCTTTCATGCCGCTTACTATTGATTCCCTCATGTTGAGTTGGTGTATCATCTATTCCCTCCTCGATAAATGATTTTTCGCTGATCCGATCGGGAATATTTTTTTGCTCTAAAACTTGATTTACACTAACCGCCCAATTGTGCCGCCATTGATTGATTTTTTCTTTTTTATCCCAATCAACCAACCAAATTTTTCGGTTTCTCACATTCCCTGCAGGGGTCTTAGTTTTATTACCATGACTATCTAAAATGTATTCGGTTTTTGTTTTCTGTCCCCAAGTACCATCGGGGTTAAATGGGCGATTGGTTAACATCACATGAGCGTGCGGATTACCTGGGTGGTCGCGATGAATTGCCACGTCGGCTACCATGCCCTCATCAACAAAATTTTCTTGCACATATTTTGTCAGTAATTCTTTCTGTTCGGATTCACTTAATTCTACCGGTAAAGCCACGTTAAACTCTTTTGCATACCGTGAGTTTGATTTACGATCTTTCTTTTCAACTTCATTCCACAACTGCTCTCGATCACTCGCCCATTCAGGTGAATTTTTTGGCGTCAAAATAAAGCTTTCTGGCATGATCGATCGGGCATAAAAATAGTGGCGACCTTCCTTATCATCAAATAGCTTTTCACCACTTCGATAAGCGGCACTGGCAATCGCACTTCGTCCTTTACCAGCACTAATATTACTAAAACTCATATGAAAAATTGCCATGTCGGTCACCACCTTTCTTTGAGTTTATGGGTTTGACTTTGTTGTCGCCATCGGCGACTTCTAATACAGGTTTTAATGGGTTTAGCACAACGTCATCAAAGATGACGTGTAAGTGCGCATTGACCTCGTTTCACTCGGTCTTCTGATTCTCTTATCTTTAACTTAGTGTATGCCTTCCGCTTCGCTATTTCAACTTTTATACTTTGACTTAACGTTTCCCTTATGATATAGTGTCGGTGATTATTTCTAATATGATTGGAGGGATCGTTATGTCTCAAAGTAACTTAGAAAAACAAGAATCTAAATTAAAAGCCCTTAATCAAAAAATTAAGGACGAAAAAAATAAGATTGAACAACGGCTAGGTAAACAAATCATCAGTCAAGCCAATTTAGATTATGCTAATTTGTCTAACGATCAGATTAAGCTTTTAGCCAAGCAATTTTCTGAATTTTTAAAGGTAAAGTCCGTAGATCATTAGCCATACGAGATGGGGAAATTCCATGTCTAATCAATATGAAAAACTAGTCGAGCAGCAAGCGCGTTTAAAACAAAAAATTGAGCGAGAAGATTTTAAATTACGACAATCTAAATACTATGAAAATCGGCAAGCCCGCAAAGCCCGTTCTCGCCGATTAATTCAAAAAGGGGCTTTGCTCGAAAAATACTTTCAAGCTGATAACCTCTCGGTCGAACAAACCGAAGAACTTTTAAAAATATTTGCTGACTATGTTAACGCCCATAAACCGGATAAATTAAAAAACGATCAACCTAATAACTAGGCCGATCGTTTTTATTTTCTGGATCATTTTTAGGCTTTACTTCTGGGTTTTGATCTGCAAAATTTTGTAACTGCTTTTGCACCTTTTCTGGATAAGTAATATTTTGGTTTATCCAAGGAAAATGCCTCAAATCGTTCTTAAAAACTTGTCCCTTCTCTCTTGCATAAACAGAGGTAAACTTTTCGCTATTATCATAGATCATGACCTTATCAGATTTAAAGGCCACTAATGGCAAATTATGTTTGGATTGCTGATAACGTTTCTTGATCGTTGCTACTGGAACACCGTGGCCACCTTTTTGTACCCGTTCGTTGACCCTTTGGATAGCTAAATTTTCATCTCGCAAAGCAACATATAATAAAGTCACTTCAAAGCCATTTTTGTGAGCTTTGTCAATCAAATTGAGTTGAGCTTTGCCTCTACCTGCCAGTGTTGTTTCTACGTGAATACTTTGCTGGTGATCTAAAGCATAGTGTAGTTGTTTGATTTCTTCTTTCATGGCTTTTAAGTTGTCACTATCTTTATGCCAATCGCCACCCATTTGTCTTAAAAGTTCATCAGCGTTAATCCGTTTTGTTTTGTCAAACAAGATGGGAAATGTATCGTATAGCGTACTTTTTCCTGCTCCGTTAATACCAGCAACAATTATATATTGGGGTTTATCTATCAACGGACAAAGTCCTTTCGCTTAATAACCTCATCTTGCCTTTTATCTAAAAAGTAGGTATATAAAGCGTCATATACTTTGCGCTTTTCTGGATCTGGCTCATGTAATGACTTATCAAGTAAATCTTTTAAATCAGTTTCTTTGGCAATTTCAAAAAAGTCATTAATTGTGATTGTATCTTTCATGTTCATCACACTTCCCAGTTATTAATTTATTTAATCTGATAAGCCATTAGTCCTCATCTGGATCATTGAGCCAATCAGCGACTTCTTTAGCGTCTTTGAACTCTGTTACTGGTGTCTCTTTGGTAGCCTTTAAAAGGCTTAAATTAGCTCTTTCGGCTTCGCTCAGGGCTGGTTTAAACGGTAATGCTGCGTCAGCTACGATCCGCTTATAAAACATATTGATCGCGGTAGTTGGGTTTAGACCTAACTGGCTTAAAACGGCTTCGGTATTATCTGCCAATTCTTTGTCAATCTGGACTTGTACGCGTTTCTTTTCCTTAACTGCCATGATTTTCTCGCCCCCCTTTATTACTACTCACATTATACTAATCTTTGAGTACCATCTCAATTAGTCTGCTTCTTTAAAAGTTGTGAATTTAAGTTTGCTGTCCTTTCCGCAATGGCACTTATACAACGTTCCTAAAGTGCCCGTAAGCGCATTTTAAAACTCGTTTAATATAATTATGCTCTATCTGTTTAAAACAGCTTAAATGGCCTTATATAGCTTTTTAGTTTTAAGCACGCTCATCGTTAGGGTGTTTGGCCGCATATTCTCTAGCCGCTTGTTTATTCCACCAAACGCCAAATAGGTTTTGCATGGTGCCGTACAAGTAGTTTTCCACGTTCTTGATGTGCTTCTCATTGCTTCTAAGGGCGTTAAAGTAGCGTCTCAAGGCTTTAGTCATCAAAGGCTTCAGTTCCTCATCATCAAGTGGAATTATGACGCCAATGTCCTGATGATCCTTTTCAACTCGATATTTAGCATTCAAGATGATACCAATAAACCGGCGCATTTGTTGCGGGGTACGGCACCAAAAACTAAGTAGTTGCACAGCTTCGGGTTCTAAGAAAACCGGTAAGCCACTGTCTTCATCAGTTAAGAAGTCATTAGCATGGGTCACCAAATCTCGGTTTTGGGTTTCTAGTTCTGCTGGTGAAAAATGGGCTGTGGAAAAGTCCAACTTTTGAGTATCTATATTGTATCTATTAGTATCTAAATTATTAGTATAGTCTAGATCTTGTCTCTTTTTGAGAAGTCCGCTTGTACCAAGGGATTCAGACGTATCAGAAACGGTATCATGCGGGTTTCTCTTTTTGAGAAGTCCGCTTGTACCAAGGGGTTCAACGGTATCATGCGGGTTTCTCTTTTTGAGAAGTCCGCTTGTACCAAGGGGTTCAGGCGATTTTAATGGCTCTCGCTTAATATAAACGTCTTTTGCTGTTACTTCCAAATCTGCCAAATATAATCTATTTGGTTCGTTTTTGCCTGATCTTGGATTAAACCCCATATGTTTTTGATACAAAAGGTTCGCGTCCATTAATTCGTGTTTAATCTTATTGATTTTATTATTTGACCAGTTTCGTAAATCTTTTAGTTCATTGTTTGTGTATATGAAATATACGTTGTTATTTTCGTCAACCCAATTATTGCTTAGTGAGTAACTTAGACGATCGCGTAACACCGAATAAAGTAAAATGGCACTATCGCTAAGATCCTTATATTTTTCCCCTTGGAGTAAGATCTGCGGCAAAGCGTAAAACTTTACTTCATAGGCCCTTTTAGCATTTGTAAAGTTGAAGTTTGATTGATCCATAATAAAAGCTCCCTTTCTTAACTGACACACGTCGTCTTAAAGAGAGTTGCTAAAACATCTGACTTGTTTTAAAATACAAATCTGATATGCTTTAACTGAATTACAAAGCGAACATTGGACGTGATCGGCTTTGTAAATTCACCGGCATGTGTCTATTCTGGGTTGCCCATACGGCAACTTTTTTTAATTTCTAACAACAAAAATGGACTAAATAGCATTGGTTAGCCACTTAGCCCATTGGATTCAATTTGTTTTTAACTATCCTTCACTTGTCCCATAGGACTGGTTTGCGGTATAATTAACCTACAAATTAAGAACAATGTTCAGACGATTTTAACTTGGCGGTCTAAATCGTCTGAATCTAAGTAGCTCGCTATTAGCTACTTGCTAAACCTAAAATCCCCGATTCCTCGTGAATCGGGGATTTTTCTGTTTAGCTTGATCTATTTATTCGGTTGTTAAATTAATCTTAGTCTAGCATAGCGCTTACCTACAGGCAACCGTATTTGGTTTAGTGCACTTTACTAGTTTTTACCTAATCACAAATTAATCAAGCGAACAAATTGCGTATTTACTTGTTTGATTAATTATTTATTTATTTAACTGCTAAATTGCATCTATGATTGAAGCTAAGAATTCTGAACGATTTTTAAATCCGTTTTTTCGGGCAGCCGTATCCATTTTTTTAAGTTGACTTTCAGTAATTGAGAAGGTCACAGATCGCTTACGCTCTACTTCCTTTCGGCTGATATTTTTCAAAAATGCGACTGCATCTTTCTTGTTGTCTTTCAATGTAGTTTCGTAACTTTCTCTCATTTCTTCGTCTTTTTTATGGTTGAATGAATCTAAACTCATAATCTAACTCTCCTTACTTGGTTTTATTTGCTAATTCTTGAAAAAGATGATCGGCGTGTTCTATGAACTTTTGATTTTGCTTTAAAATGGATTCATCATGATTGGCTAATTCAAATATTGAAGCGTGCCTTGCAGTAGCTTTATTAAAGAGCTCTCTTTCAGGAATTATAGTTGCGACTGTTTCATCGCCTTCTATGTGTTTTAGCAAATCGCGAGACATGCTTGTATTATGTCTAATCATATTACCGATAAAGAAAAGCTTTGCGTCAACGTAAGTTTCGCCAGTTCGATAGTCAAAAAGTGATTTTCTGAATTTTTCGAGTCGTGTTTCTAGGTCAAACTTGGCATTGTAGCCATGTTCACTGGGTGTAATGGGACTAAGCAGGTAATTACTGATAGCAATAGCGTTTTTAGTGATGGTGCTAAAATCTGGGTGCGTATCAATTAAGATATAGTCATAGTCGGTTAAGCTTAATGAATCGGAGTTGTTTTTAAACCACATGAACAACATCATTTCTTTGTTACTGTTATTTTCTAGATAACTTCCTAAAACATCTAGGTCTATAAAACCGGCTATTAAATCTAGATTCGGTCCGACACTGTCAATTTTTACTTTTTGAGCATTGTCATTTTCTTTAAACGCTTCAGCGATGGTATTGTTTCGTCGTGTTTTTTCAAAAACGGTTGTTAAATTGCACTGATGGTCTAAATCTATTAATAGAACCTTCTTACCATGTTTGGCTAACCAATCACCATAATTTAAAGTCAAGGTTGTTTTACCAACACCACCCTTGATAGCAGTAAAAGTAATAATCTTCATCTTGATACCTCCTTCATCTAGCTTAATTATATCATTAGTAGACAAATAAATAAACAAACAATTTATTAAATAATTAAGCTGACAATTAACTCATTTTTAAAGCTCATTTTTAAAGATTCTATATTTTTTGCGATATCTGATAAAGGTCGTCCGTTTAATCCCTGTATTACGGGCAACATCTACATCACTCATGCCTGCCTGATAAAGTTTAAAAGCATGTTGCAAGCGGGGATCGTCTTGGGTGTATTGGGGTTTGCGTCCATGATATTTGCCCTGCTGCTTGGCCAGAGAAATCCCTTGTTGTTGACGCTCAATGATCCGCTTACGCTCACTTTCAGCCTGGTACTTATACAGTTCAATAATGAGATTGGTCATGAGTTGACGTAAATTGGGGTCAGCAATCCCCGTCATGGACGGTAAATTCAACACATCTAGGGTGGCACCCTTATTTTGAATGGAGTTCATGATCTGAGTTAAATCCTGGTTGTTTCTGCCTAAGCGATCTAGTTCAGTGACCAGGACAATATCACCCTCACGAATATAGGCCAGCATTTTTTGCAGTTCTGGCCGATTAGTGTTAGCCCCACTTAATTTATCCGTAAATAATTTATCAACGTCTTTTAAAGCCGCTAACTGTCGATCTAAATGTTGCTCCTTGGAACTCACACGCGCATAACCGATTTTAGCCATTTCCAGTTCTCCTTTTGGACAGTTCTAATGAACATTTGTAATTCCTAGTATAGCACAGAATCAAAAAAGGCCACTAGGGTATAGCAGAGCGGACCACTTGAAACTTCTAACTCCACTAAAATCCGAGAAATGACCAAGAAAAATGACAACTCTTCGAATATTGTTACTTCAAATTAAAATCAAAAATGATTACCTTAAAAATTGAGGTTTTTTAATTAAAATAATATTATTTTATGCTGTGTTATCCGCAATTCTAAATCTGGATCATAGTGATATTTGATAGCTTTGTAGCAGTATGTAAATAAAATTATTATTCTGATAAAGGCAAGCAACGATTGACAATTCTGAGCGTTATTTTTCGAATCATGGCGTTTTTATATTACAATGATCCTAGAAAAAGTAAAGTTATGGAGGCGATTAGATGAGTGATTTGGATCAGACAAACAGCTATCGATACGTCATTGTTGGTGGCGGAGTGGTTGCTGGCTATGCCGTCAAGGGAATTCGACAGGAAGATTCAGAGGGTGAGATCTTAATTATTTCGCAAGAGGCGGATGTCCCATATGAACGACCGGCACTGAGTAAAAAACTATGGCTAGATGATGAATTTACTGAAGAGAACATTCAGATTGGTGCTGAAAATTATCCCAATGTGACTTTTAAGTTCAAGACAACGGTTACGGCTATTAATCGGCAAGATAAGGTCATTACATTGGACGATAGTGAGCAAATCAAGTATGAACAGCTATTGCTAGCAACTGGCGGAGAACCTAGACAAATCCAGGGACCTTCTGATCCACATGTGCTAGTCTTTAGACAGTGGTCAGATTATCGCAAGTTACGTAAATTTAGTGGTCCGAACAAGCGAGTTGTGATCATTGGTGGTGGATATGTTGGTACAGAGCTCGCATCGTCACTGACCCAAAATGAGACTGAAGTTACGATGATTTTTCCAGAAAAAGCGCTGGGTGAGGGTAAATTTCCTGAGCCTATTCGGACTGAGTATGAAGCCACGTTCAAACGCAATGGTGTCACACTGATGAGTGGTCAGTTTGTCCAATCATATCAACGCCAAGGTGACCACTTGACTCTATTGACAAAGGATGGTACGGTGATCGCAGCCGATACGATCATTGTTGGGTTAGGCGTTACGCCGCGGATTAGTTTAGCTGAAGACAGTTGTTTGGATTTAGCTGATGGTGGTGTGAAAGTTAATGAGTATCTCAATACTAGTGACCCAGCCATCTGGTCTGCTGGAGATATTGCCTCTTATCCAGATCACATCTTGGGTCGGCAACGGATTGAGCACGTGGACCATGCCCGACTTTCTGGTGAATTAGTTGGCCGTAATATGGCAGGTGCTCACATGAGCTATCAGCATACCCCATACTTCTATTCCATGATTTTTTATATTTCCTGGCAAGCAATCGGTAATATTGATCCTAAATTGCAATTGATTTTTGATCGGCGAACGCATGGATCGCTTGTCTATTTCATAGATACCGATAAGTTAGTTGGTGTTTTAGTTTGGAATGTTAAGGTGAATCTTGATGATGTTCGCGCATTGCTTGCGAACGCTCCAGCTACAGATGATCTGGTGGGCTCCATTCGAGAGAAGAAAGCTTAGTATCTGGATGAGATATCGGTGAATCATTGCGTCATCACTAATGTACTTTAGAACAAAATGGCCATCATTAACGATGGCTCAGTAGCAAATAAAAACTAGCCTTGAGTCATTTTAAAGTGCATGAAGTGCAACACAAAAGTTAGACAAAATTGAATATTTTTAAACTGCTAAGGCATGTTCCCTGTATTCGCAGGGAGTCATGCCTTTTGTTTTCGGCTGTTCGTCAAATCAAGTTGATGGCGGTTCAAGTTAACAGTTAGACCATAAATGGTCTAGCTGTTTTTTTATTTGGCTGATGAGCTTGCTCGAAGCCAAAACATTTGAATATTTATACATTCAGTAAAGTTGTTCCAACTACGATATCCATAGGCACTACTTTTTATCTTTTTTGTTCTTCCAATGATTCCCTCTAAAAATCCGTTGGAATATTTAAGCTTCAGTGCATTTAATACTTGTTTACGATATTTTCTTAATGATGTCATTGTTTGATCCATAGCGGTATTGAGTGGATGATAATTGAGTAGTATCTGATTCATTGTATCAGTATCGCCTGTTCTAATAGCCTTTAAAATATCTTGATATACTTCGTAGGACTTGGCGAAACCTTCGTCCAAATCTAAACACTTTGTGATTAAATTTAGATCCGTTTCATAATAACCAACACTGTACTGATACTTAGGGTTTATCTTTTCGATGGAATCGAATGATTCCAAGAATTTTTTCCAATCTCTCTTCATGAACAAGTATTCTTTATTTCTTTTAGGCATTCGTTTCATTACCTGTATTCTAGTTGAATTGAGAGAACGATTCATCATCTGAACGATATGAAATCTATCAACAACGACTTTGGCCTTTGGAAACAACTTTGGTACTAAATTAATGTATCCGGCATTTAAATCCAAAGAAATAGTTTTTACCTGTCTTCTGACTTTCAAAGGAAATCGACTGAAGTATTTACTGATTTGATATGAAGTTCTTCTGGGCAAGATATCACCCGTACGATGATTATCGCTATCTAACCAAATAAAGCTCATTTTGTCAGTAGACATAAATTCATCAAATGCCATGTGCTTAGGAAGATGTTCAGGAAGTGATTTCTTGTGCATCTTGGCTTCTTCATCGATGATACGTTGAACGGTCTTATCGGAGACGTTAAAACGTCTGCCGATATCCTTCAATGATGTATTAAAAGCAGTTTCTGATAAGATCATTTGTCTAACAGGTTGTGCGATTTGACAATATTCCCAAACATAACTAGTTTTGGCTACAAAGATAGAGTTACAAGATTTACATTTATACTTTTGACGTTTCAGACTTATATACGTTGGACGTAATGATAATGATGGAACGACTATCATATTTTTATTAAATCCATTCTTAACTAAGTGGCCTGCAAGGCCACAGTTAAGACAACGGTCAATCTGTTTAGTTAGCATTGCAAAATAGACTAAGGACTTGATGCCATTAACTAACATAAATTTTGGGTCTTCAGTAAAGATAATATTCTCATCTTTCATTTCAAGAGCGTTTCGTATAGACTTATTACTTAGGGACATCATTCAAATTCCTTTCATTGTGAAGCTGTAGAGGGTAGAACATCTAAAGGTATGGATGGTGTCTTTTTGATGTTCTAAAATAGTTTTATTAATAAATGGTATACAAAAATAGAGTTGATGGCAAAATGCCTATCAACTCTATTTATCGTACAGCCGTTTTTTTGTGAGAGCGTAAAATATCTTGTGTAAATGCATAAAAGATTTCTGAATTGTATAGAAATAGGGAATGCCTTCCCTTATGATATTTAGTAACCACAGAAAACATCACAGGAGGCATTCCCCATGAATGAACTTACCACAGAAATTATCGCTGCACTAGCCCAAAAGCAAGATTTGGACGAAGTTTTTCGTCACCACCTCGAAATTGCGATTAACCAGCTGCTTCAAACCGAATTGGCAGAGTTTTTGGGTTACGAACGCTACTCATACGCTGGGATTAACACTGGTAATAACCGCAACGGCAGTTATGAGCGCTCGTTTGATACGAAGTACGGCCAACTTAACTTAACCATTCCTCGAGATCGCAATGGCCGGTTTGAAAATCATACCTTGCCAGCCTACGGTCGGCACAGTGATAATTTAGAAACAACGGTCATTCAGTTGTATACCAAGGAAATTACCACTGCTGAAATTGCCGAACTCATTGAGAAAATGTACGGTGCTCACTACTCCAAAGCCACGGTTTCCAACATGACTAAAGCCGTCAATGAACAGGTTCAAGCTTTCCAGCAACGTCGACTGGCTTCACAATATGTGGCCATCTTCTTAGATGCCACTTACTTGCAGTTAAAGCGGGATACCGTTCAAAAAGAAGCCGTTCATATTGCGATTGGCATTCGTCCAGATGGTACGAAAGAAGTGCTGAACTACCAAGTGGCGCCAACGGAATCGACTGGAATCTGGACTGAACTGCTGGGAACCTTGATCAAGCAGGGCGTTAAAGATGTGCTGTTGTTTGTGGCCGATGGGTTAGTTGGTTTGGATGAAGGCTTGAATCGGCATTTCCCTAAAGCCAAACGACAACGTTGCCTGGTTCATGTTGGGCGGAATCTGATGAACAAAGTTCGCGTAAAAGACCGCAAGGCCGTGATCAGTGACTTTAAACAAGTTCATCGGGCCGCCAACCGTGAAGCAGCCGAACTGAAACTGAATGAGTTCGCCAACAACTGGCATCAGACCTATCCCAAATTAATCAAAGATCTGCTTAAAATGCCGAATTTACTCACTTTCATGGACTTTCCACCAGCTATCCGGCAATCACTATACTCCACTAACCTGATTGAGAACTTTAATAAGCATCTCAAGCGCACCACCCACCACAAAGAACAATTTCCAACGGAAGATTCACTGGATCGCTTCCTGGTTTCTCAGTTTAATGTTTATAACGAGAAGTCTCTGAAGCGGATCCACCGAGGGTTCAAAGGACTCCAGGACATCTTGGAAGCATCATTTATTTAAGTTAGATACATATTATATGTACGAAGGCATTTCATTTACACAAGATTCTTGACGCTACCTTTCAATGGAACTGGTGGTCAAAATCGCATTGTAGTTGCCATGCCCCAAGCTGGTTTTACGCGGGCCTTTTTGTAAAATATATTGAACAACTTGGTTAATATGTTCATCGGTCTCAAAGTCAGCCGGAGTTAAATACGTTTCTTCCAAGTCCTTGACTGACATCGCTTGAATCTTGGCTTGAATTTTTGCTTCATCAGCTGTACTCAGCAGGCGGCCTTGCTTATCGCGACGTGCTTTGACGCGCTGGGTTTCTTTCTCGAGGGCCCGGGTTATTAACGTATCTTTGCCAATTGTTGTTACATGTTCGACGTTAAACGGTAACACGGCTTGGTCCTCTAAGGCATCTCGCAAGTTATAACGTGACAGACTTTACCAAATAGCTCCTCAGTCGTGACCGCTAGATCACCCTTGAGCTGTTTCTTATTTTCATTAAAGATGGGGGTGCCGGTGTAACCATACCAATTACTATTGACAAACGCTGCCCGAATTTCCTTTTGCATCTTACCAAATTGCGACCGGTGGGCTTCATCAACAAAGAAGATCACCCGTTGCTTTAAAGTCTTACTAAAGCGGGATTGCTTACCGGTTGCCAGCTGGGCTTGCGTTTTTTTGACCGCCCGATGGAGCTTTTGAATCGAGGTGACCAAGACCTTACCGTCATTTTGTTGCAACTTACGCATTAAATCACCGGTATTTTGGGCTTCGTTAATGGCAATATCGTCATTGGCAGCATAGGGCACTAAAGTTGCTAGTTGTCTGTTCATCTAAATCCCGCCGGTCAACTAAAAAGATGACCTTATCGACACCAGGATCTTGCGCAGCTAATTTAGCGGTTTTATATGAGGTGAGTGTTTTACCAGAACCCGTGGTATGCCAAACAAAGCCATCTTGATGGTCATGAATTCGGTGCATCACGGCTTCAATCGCATAAATCTGATAAGGCCGTAAGAGAATTAAGCTCTGACGTTCTTGGTCGATGACCGTATATTCACTGACCATTTGTGGGCCATGGGAATATTAAGGACTTGGCGCGTAAACGCTAAGCCGTTTTCCACGGGGTGATTATCCCGCGTTCGGCCAATTGAACAAAAAGGCTTTATTGAAATGATCCGGTTCGGCATTCGCAAAATACGCCGTACTATCCGGCGTCATAATCACAAACATTTGCAACAGCGAGTAAATTCCCGTATATTTACCTTCCTGTGCGTATTTTTCAATTTGGATTAAAAGCCTGGTTAAGTTCGACCGTGGCTTTTTTTAGTTTCCAATTGAATTAAGGGTAACCCATTAATTAATAAGGTTACGTCAAAACGGCGATCAGGATCGACATCTTGAGTACCAGCTAACCGTGGTCGCACTGCTTGCCGTACCACTTCATAACTAGATTTACCGCCAGCAACGTCGCTTTCCAAAACAACTCGAGCGTCACCGTGCCCAGCTTAGCATCATCACGTTCAACTTCAACTTTGCCAATGCCATTTTCGGCGGCTAGTAACTTAGCTGCTTCGTAAGGTGTCCGGACCTCAATCGCCCGTTTAACCTGATTAAATTCGGTATCAGTTAAAGGGTGTCCCTGCAATTTAGCATAATTATTGTTATTTAATTTATCACGAAAATTAGCCCATAATTGATCCGGCGTCGCACCATACAGGTCTTTGCGTTCCACCCATTGATTGCTTCCAGTCGTTAAGGTTTTAACAACTTCTTTTTCAAATGACAGTTCCAACATAAAAACATTCCTTCCCCCACCTTTAAATTACTCACTAGTTTATTATACGCGAACAGATTAGCGTTTAGGCTTCATAATTTAATATAGCTAGGATACAAATAAAGCCAAATAGACAAGCATCAAAAAAACGGAAGGTTAATTATTAAGAAGCTGTCCAAGATCTATGATTTTTGATATACTTCTATGTAAAAAGCGAGTTTAAGCTATGAAAAATTATCCCAGCAATACTACTCGGCAACAATTTGAATTAATTCGACCAGCTTTAGAAAATTTTCGTAAGCGAACTAAGCCTCGAAAATATGACCTCTACGAGGTCTTCTGTGCGGTCCTATATGTCTTGAAAACCGGTTGCCAATGGCGTCAAGTCCCCGGTGATTTCCCAGAATGGCGGTCAGTTTACAACTATTACAAAATTTGGTCAACTAAAGCTGAGCCTACGGCTGATTCTTTATTGGAACAAGTTTTAAAAAAATTGTCATTGCTCGGCGAACTTACCAAGGACGTTCAGCTTTAACTTCCTTTATTATCGTTGACGCTCAGAGCGTCAAAAACACCGCTACTGCTGAAAACAAAGGTTACGACGCTGGTAAGAAAATCTCGGGGATTAAGCGCCATCTGGCAGTTGATATCAATGGCTTTCCGCAGGCCATTCACATGACGCGAGCGAACGTCTCTGATCGAGACGGGGCCAGTGCAATGATCGCTTTACATGCCATGCATTTACGCCAGGTTCAAAATGTCTTAGTTGATGGTGGTTATTCAGGCGTTAATTTTCAGCTCGATGTAGCCAGTAATTTAAACGCAACCGTGCAGGTTGCGAAGCGCAATGAGTTGCATCGATTCGAAGTCATGCCCCAACGTTGGGTAGTCGAACGATCTTTTAGTTGGCTAGAGAATTGTCGGCGACTTTGGAAAAATTGTGAGCGTCAATTAACCACCAGTCTGCAAATGGTCGTTTTAGCGTTTTTAGCACTATTACTTAAGAGATTTTAGACAGCTTCTTAGAAATTGCTTTTAGTTTAAAACTTTCGTTGATAAAGAAATTGCAAATTGAATCTGGTTTTGTTGAGACGCGTTTACCAGTCTGGCGTTTGATCCCAGCAAGTAAATAGAACTTCTGGTGATGTCTGACTACTTTGCCAACATAGACGATTCGAGTTTGCTTTGCCTCGCGTTTTGTTAATGCTTTATCTGCGATATTGATTAGCTTGGTTTGAGTTTGGGGTGCTAATTGTTGGTTAGACTGAGTGTCGGAATTTGTTTTACTTGCGAGTACAGTTAGGGTACCTGCGATGATTAACAGGGCAATTGCCCAGATTGAAAATATCAGCTTTTTCATTATTGACTCTCCAAAAAATAATAGACCCTTAGTTTATTATTTTGGGTCTAAACTTTCTGGTATTGGTGAAAGCCAATGCCAGTTTTTTATTGTCTTCTTTTGGGCATACAAAAAGGACCTCACAGTCCAATGTTATGATTTAAGCAACCAAACCAAATCGTACAAAGGAGATACTGTGATGCCCCAATTAAATTCTATCTTAAATCTTCTAAATATAACAGACACAAATATCGATATCTTAAATTCAAATGACAAAGTGATATTCCGTGGCAGTCAAAAGCTCCATATCAAGGTCATCGAAGGAAGATTATCGTATCGCTTGAAGAAATGTCCTAATTGCGGGTTCGATTGCTTGATCAAGAACGGAGCTAGAGAAACCAATGTCCGCTTAGGCAGCCTCAACGGTTCCGAATATCATTTGAAACTCTGGAAGCAGCGCTATTTGTGTAGATCATGTAAAACGACTTGTGGAGCACATACTAACCTGGTAGAAAAGAATCAATCAATGTCTCGTCAAATAGATCAACTGATCATACTTTTGGCAAAACAATCCTTTACCTTCAAATCCATCGCTATGATGCTGGGGATATCTGCTAGCACAGTCGCCAGAAAGATATATGGCAGACTTCAATTACCTAAAAGAGCACGTTTACTACCAAAGAATATCTGCATCGATGAGTTCAGGTCTGCCAATCATTTGTTTTCTTTTATAGCTTGCGATGCAGACTCTCACCAAATGATCACCCTTTTGCCCAATCGTCTTTCGATGAAGATAATCGAACACTTTAAAAGAGAGTATTCATTATCTGAGAGACAACAAGTCGAATCAGTCTCGATAGACCTGAATGCCAATTATCAAGGTGTCATAAGAAGATTATTCCCAAACGCAAAGATAATCGTTGATAGATTCCATATCGTTCAACTGGTCGGAAGAGCGCTGGATAAAGCACGTTTGTCTGTACTGAATAGTCTCAGTGACAAAAAGTCTCGTGAATACAAAGCTCTTAAAAGCCAATGGCGGATGTTCCACTTATTTGATGATGAATTGGATCAAGCCAACATTAGATATATCTTTGGTATCAACGAGTATATGACTCAACAGAATCTTGTAGACATTGGTCTTGATGCCGATCCAGTATTCAAAGATGTATACCAGACTTACCAGAACGTTCTACGTTCAATAAAATCTAAGGACCCTGAATTGCTTAAGCAAACATTGCAAGAATATAAAAACAATGGGAGCTCAATGGATACTGCTATAACCACTTTTAAGAACAACTACAAATATCTAGTCAACAGCTGCGAATTGCCATATTCCAATGGTCCTCTTGAAGGATTGATTGGAAAGATCAAAAAGCTTAAACATAACTGCTATGGGTTCCGGAATCTCCATAACTTCTTTGTGAGGATCAGACTTATCATCGCATAAAAAAACCACACCATAAATGGTGTGGTAAATGCTCTAAAAAGTCTCACCAATACGATTTGACTTAGAGCCATTATTTTTTGGTGGTTTTCGCAAGTCATCAAAAAGCTCACAGAACAGCCCCGTTTAGGCGTGCTCTGTGAGCTTTTCGATTAATAAGTTGTTGCTTCCAATAAGGCTGGTGATTGTGGTTCTTCTTGTTTAAGAACAACCACCTGACTGTTAATCTTTAAGGCACGAGAGATAATTCGGTTGATGTCATTGTATAGGTGGTCATCGACGCTATTGGATAGGTTACCAACGTTAACAATCAGCTTGTTTAGTTGGTTTGTATCAATTGCTTGGTCAATTTCAGCTGTGTCAGTTAATACCCGCTTGTTATTAATGGCAGCAACATCGTCAGTGATTGTTTCAACCTCTTGTTCACTGATTTCGTTGCTAGTGGTCTTTTCAATTTGGGCATTTGTTAAGTCCGTTGGGGATTTGCTAATTTGAATTTCAGATAGAGACAGCTTTTCTGAAATTCGTTTGAATAATGCCAGATTTTTAGGTAATCCATTAAGACGATTGGAACAGTTAAGTCAATAGTTTCAACCAGATACTTATTGATTTCGCGGTAGTAACGCTCTAAATCAATCTGTTTTTCCTTGCTTGTTTCATTGTGGCCATGGAAAGTTGTTGAACCACCTTGACCAGTAAAGTTAAGTTCACCACCACGTTTTTCTGATCCTAATGTTTCCACTAGGTCGGTTGGGGCGTCTGCATCTAATTTCACGGGTGCAACTGTTTTATCAACAATTTTGAATAGTCTGAATGATGTTCCCTCTAACGCTAACAAGTAATACATCTTGTTTGGTTGCTCACGTAAAATAGATAGTAAGTCGGGAGATTTGCTAATTGTTAACTTTACTTCGTCAAGTTGTCCGTGGTAAAACGAACAACTCTAAAGTATTACCTTGAATGAATAACGTTATCCCTTGGTATGGTAGGTTCTGATCAATCAAGTTGTCTACCTGACGTTCAAGCTCTTTATAGTTTAATTCAGGGTGTTCCATAGAATATTTTTTAATTTCTGTAAGCGCACTCTTTAAGTGCAGACGCTCATCTTGTTGGTATTTTAATTTATTTAAATTAATACTCAAGGTGAGTACATCTTCATTCG